>JAMFRY010000118.1 GCA_026225015.1 Alphaproteobacteria bacterium | reverse complement strand
TTGATCAGCCACATCAGCAGGAAGAACGCCATCATCGCGGTCACGAAATCGGCATAGGCGACCTTCCACGCGCCGCCGTGATGGCCGCCCTCGATAACTTCTTCCTTCTTGATAATGATGGGCCGCGCATTCGTCTTGCCGCCCTTCGCCTTCGCCGCCATCGCTATGCATCATTCCCGTTAGAGGTACGGGCTTTTTTGCAGGTGGACGTTAATAAAGAGTCTAGGGCAAGGCAGTGACTTGGAAAAACCGGCCCCGAGGCAGGATTTTTTATTCTGTTAATAAACACCGCGAAGATGAGGCACTAAATCTAAGTTAATAAAAGTCTTTTTGGTTCTTTTCTTCAGAAAAAGAACATTCTTATTCATCCCGCAACAATTTCGCGAGTTCCGTTTGGTCGATATTGCCGCCGGAGAGGACGATGCCGACGGTTTTGTTGTTTGCCTCGAAGCTTCCGGCGAGCAGCGCCGCCAAGGCGACGGCGCCGCCGGGTTCAGTGACAAGTTTGAGCGCGGCGACGGAGAATTGCAGCGCGGCAACGATTTGCTGCTGGCTGACGGCAAGGCCGCCTGCAACCAAGTTTTGGTTGATCCCGAAGGTCAGCTCGCCGGGCGTTGCGGTCAGCAGGGCGTCGCAGAATTGCGAGCCCAGCATATCATTTTTTTCGCGCTGGCCGGAGCGGAGCGAGCGCGCCGTGTCGTCCCATTGTTGCGGTTCCACGGCGTAGATTTTGGTCTGTGGCGAGACTCGCGAGAGCGCCAGCGCGCAGCCGGCGATCAGGCCGCCGCCGCCGGTTGGGACAAGCAAGGCGTCCAGCGTCAAGCCGGCGGTTGATGCGTCCTGCGCCAGTTCCAGCGCCAGCGTGCCCTGGCCGGCGATCACGTCCGGATGTTCATAGGGCGGGATCAGCGTGGCGCCGGTGCGGTCTGCGATATCCTGCACAATCGCCTCGCGGTTTTCGCGGGCGCGATCGTAGGGGATGATTTTGGCGCCCCAGGATTCCGTGGCGCGGCGTTTGATGGCGGGTGCATCGGAGGGCATCACCACAATGGCGGATGCGCCTAACTGCCGCGCCGCGCAGGCGATGGCCTGGCCGTGATTGCCGGAGGAATAGGTGACGACGCCGCGTGCCAACTGCGCCGGCGAAAGGCGTCGCAAGGCGTTGGTGGCGCCCCGGAGCTTGAAGGCGCCGGTACGTTGCAGCACCTCCGGCTTGATGAGGACGCGTCCGCCGGTGAGGTGATCGAGTTCGGTATTCCGCAGCATCGGCGTGCGGACGATATGCGGCGCGATAAGCGCCGCGGCTGCAAGAACGTCATCGGCGGTGGGGATGCGAATTCCTGCTGGCATGGTTGGGTTTAACCCGGAAACCGCTTCAATGCAGTAGGCTGCCGTGAGAAGTGGCTGTGAAGCTGCATAGCCGGTAGGTCATGACCGGGCCGTGACTTGATCTGCGTGTGAGGGTTCCGAGCAGGATCGGGCAGGCGCTATTGGCCCGGCGCGTGACCAGGATGCCAGACTTGCCTGCCAGCGCTGCCGAGGGCGGAAAAGTGAGATATTGCCAGCGCGGGTCGAAACCGGCGACCACGACTCCCTGCGGCGCGTGGAAAGCGAGTTCAGCGGTCGTTGCGTAGTCGTCGGCGGTGACGAACGGCGCTTGGGTGACGGCAAGCTGGGTGGCGAAGGCGCTCCAGCCGGCGAGTTGCAAAGCCGTTGGATCTCGGGCCGGGGGCAACGGAAACAGGGCGATGGCGGATTGTGCATAGACGAGCATGGTAGTCCCGAAGCCGAGCGCCAGCGCCGGTTTCAGCCAGCGGCTGACGGTGGCGGCCGGCAGGCAGGCGGCGGCGATGCAGGCGCCAGGGGCGATGATGGCGGGCCAGTTGGCCTGCACCCGGTCGAAGAAGGCATGCTCCAGGAAAACGGCCGCCGGCAGCAAGGTGAGCCAGAGCAGCAATTGCGCGACGGTGTTCCGGGCGTGGCAGAGGCGCCAGATGGCACAGGTGAACAAGCCGAAAATGATCGGGGTGGCGAGGCCGATCTGGCCGAGGATGAGTTCCCCCAGAAATTGCGCGGCGCGGGCCGGATCGAATTGCGCGACACGGCCGCCTTGCTTGAGATAGCTCACCCAATGATGCGCCTGGTTCCAGGCCAGGTTGGGCGCAAAAATCGCCAGCGCCAGAGCGAGCCCAGTCCAGGGCCAGGGGGTTTTGAGCTGCCGTCTGCCCTCGCCGCTGGACGCCAGCCAGAGGCCAAGGGCCGCGATGAGTAGAACGCCGGTGTATTTGGAGAGCAGCGCACAGCC
This sequence comes from Alphaproteobacteria bacterium, assembly GCA_026225015.1. GTDB lineage: Bacteria > Pseudomonadota > Alphaproteobacteria > Acetobacterales > Acetobacteraceae > Acidocella. Next base: position 9,572 of record JAMFRY010000118.1, on the reverse strand, counting down.
CGCGGCGGCGCCGATGGCAAGCCACCAGCGCGGATCGCGGCTCGCCCATAACCGGCCGGTGGCGGCAAGTGCGGCGCTCCAGAACAGCAGCAAAGGCGTATCCGGCGTGATGAGGATGGCGCCGGCGCCGGCGATGAGGGTCGCGTTGAAAAGCCCGGCCGCGATCAGCCCGGCATGGCGGCGTGGGCAAAAATCTTCCGCCGACCGCCAGAGAAAATAGGATCCGGCGGCGGCGGATAGGGGGCCGGACAGACGGATGCCAAACGAAGTGGAACCGGCGAGCAGGGTGCCGGCCCGGATGAACAACGCCACCATCGGTGGGTGGTCGTAATAGCCGGCCTGCAGATGCTGCGACCATAGCCAGTAATAGGCTTCGTCCGGCGCCAGCGGGATAGTGCCCGCGAGGATGAGCCTGAGCCCGGTGAGCGCGAGCAGAGTCAAAAGCCAGATGCCATGGGTTTCGCGCGGGCTGGCCGTCTCGATCAACTGGATCGCCTTTGGGAAAATGGCGCGGCTGGGGCGGGGTTTACAGCGCTTCCAGCACAGCCTCCGCCCGGCTCACCTCGAAGCCGCCGGGCTCCTCGATGAATAGCCGGGTGATCACGCCATCCTCGGCGATGAGCGCAAAACGCTGGCTGCGAATGCCCATGAAACGGCCGGTCAGATCAAGCTCCAGGCCGAGTTCCTTGGTGAAGGCGGCGGACCCATCCGCCAGCATCACGATGGCGCCGTCGACTTTTTGGTCCCGGGCCCAGGCGCCCATCACATGCACGTCGTTGACGGCAAGGCAGACGATTTTGCTTACTCCCTTGGCCTTGAAATCGGCCACGTGCTGGAGGAATCCAGGCAGATGCTTGGCGCTGCAGGTTGGGGTGAAGGCGCCGGGAACGGCGAACAGCACGGTTTTGCCGGCGCCGAACAATTCGCCGGTGTCGATTTCGCGCGGGCCTTCCGGTGTTGCGGCCATAAGTTTGAGGACCGGAATCTTATCGCCTTGCTTGACCATGATTTGCTCGCCCCCTGAAGCGTGTCGGACAGTGGTAGCGCAAGCCGGGCCCAAGGTGAAGATAACGCGCGCAGGCTTGTTTGGACTTGCATGCGGGGGAAAGCTGGCACAGATTTATCCCATGAGTCGGAAAGCGCCTGGAAGTGGTTTTGAAGAAAGCTCGCTGACCGGGCAGATTCTGATCGCCATGCCGGCAATGACCGATCCGCGCTTCAGCCAGAGCGTGATCTTTATCTGCGCCCATACGCCGGACGGGGCGATGGGCATCGTGCTGAACCAGCCTTTGGCCAAGCCTCGCTTTGCCGAGTTGCTGGACCAGCTCGGGGTAGAGCCGCTGCCGCCTGCTCGCGAAATTCGGCTGGCGAAAGGCGGTCCGGTGGATGATAATCGTGGCTTTGTGCTGCACACGCCGGATTGGATGACCGAGGGAAGTTTGGAAGTGGATGGCTCTTATGTGCTGACCGCCAACATGGATATTCTGAAAGCGATTGCGCAAGGCGGCGGCCCGCGAGAAGGTTTTCTGGCTTTGGGTTATACCGGCTGGGGGCCGGGTCAATTGGATGATGAGATTTTGCGCAATAGCTGGCTGAACGCGCCGGCCGATGCGCAGATCATATTCGACGCCGGGCATGGCACCAAATGGCTGCGGGCCATGGCGAAATTGCGGATCGACCCCGCAATGCTTTCAGGCGATGCCGGCCGCGCTTAGGGAGATTTTTTGATGGCTGATTTCGTCATCGCGCCGCCGGAGCAGGTGGCCGTGCCAGTTGCCGGGGGCGGGGTGTTTCCGGTGCGCCGGATTTTTTGCGTGGGGCGGAACTATGCCGCGCATGCGCGCGAAATGGGCAGCGATCCCAATCGGGAGCCGCCGTTTTTCTTTACCAAACCGGCGGATGCGCTGGTGCCGGGCGGGCAGGACACGCCCTATCCAAGTGTCACCGCAAATCTGCATCATGAGATGGAGCTGGTGGTGGCGATTGGCCAAGGCGGTGCAGATGTATCGCCGGGCGATGCGCTCGCATTGGTGTTCGGCTATGCGGCGGGGCTTGATCTGACTCGCCGCGATTTGCAGGACGAGGCGAAGGCAACGCACCGCCCCTGGGATATGAGCAAAGGCTTCGACGCCTCGGCGCCGATCGGCGAAATCGTACCGGCGGCGCAAGCGGGGCACCCGGCGGAGGGGGCGATCACCCTCAAGGTAAATGGGCAAATCCGGCAGAGCGGCGATTTGTCGGATCAGATCTGGCCGGTGCCGGATGTGATCGCCACACTCTCCAAGCTGGTGCGTCTGGCCCCCGGGGATTTGATCTTCACCGGAACCCCGGATGGTGTGGGGATGCTGAACCGCGGCGACATACTTGAAGGTGCAATCGCGGGCGTGGGCGTGGTGCGGACCCGTATCGTTTAGGGCCCAATACCCTACTCCCGCCGGAGCAAAAAATCGTTGAGGAAGCCGGCCAGTTTGCCGGATTTATGTTCGGCGCGCAGGCGGGCTTCGTCGTAATCCTCGTTCAGCCATTGCAGGAAGGGCTTTTTGCCCTCGCCGTCGCGCGCGTATGTGAGGAAGAAACTGTCCAGAATGCCGGTTTTGGCCTGTTTGATATGGCCGAATCGCCAGGAGAGCTGGCGCAGCGCGTCTTGCGCCCGGCCGCCATTCAGCAGGATGTAGAGCCCGGCGGCGAGGCCCGCCCGGTCGGCGCCGGATTTGCAGTGGATCAAAGCCGGGGCGCGCATGTCCCGATAGATGCCGGCCAGGCGGAGGATGCGGTCCTTTTGCGGGGCGCCGCGGGATTCCATCGCCATGTCGTGAAATTCCAGGCCGAGCCTGGCGGCGCTGTCGCGTGAGAGGGCGTCGGAGCCGTTTTTGGCCTGGCCGCGCAGATTGATCAGCGAGCGCAGGCCGACTTTGCGGGTGAAGGCGGCAAGGTTGGCGGGGGTGGGATGGTTGGAGCGGTAGAGCCGGCCGGGTTCGACGGCCGCGAAGTTGGTCCAGAAGATACGCAAAATGGCGTGATCGACGAACAGGGCGTCCAGCCAGGCATTGCGGCGTCCGGCCTTGGTTACGAGTTCGCCTTTGTAGATGGTGTCCACGGGCGAAGCTCTAGCCCAGTTTGTCGGGCGGAGGAATGTGGCTTAAGCGGGGGGCCGCATGGATATGATGCTCGAATCCAGTACCGCCGCTCCTGCCGCCGCCGACTCCACGGCCGTGCTGATCCGGCGGCTGTGGCGCGAGCATATCAGGTTTTTCCGCGCGCGCATCGTGATGATCGTGGTGATGACGCTGGTGATGTCCGGCGCCACCGCTTTGTATCCGGCGCTGATCGACTGGGCGTTTACGATGTTCGCCCATAAGGATGCACGGATTTTGTACCAGGTGCCGATCCTGGTGCTGATCGTGACGGCCGTTAAGGGCGTTTCGATGTATTTCCAGGCGGTACTGACGCAGGACATGGTGCTGCTGGTGATCCGCCGGCTGCAGGGGGCGATGTTCGGACATCTATCTGACGCCGCTTTGGCGCGGGTTGAGCGCGAGGCGCCGGCCACGCTAGCGGCGCGGTTCACCACCGATGCTACGGTGATCCGGGATGCCATGACGCGGGCGGTGAACGCGGTGGCGGATGCGGCGACCGTGGTGGGGCTGGTGGTCACCATGGTGGTGATCGACTGGAAGTTGAGCCTGATCGCGGCGTTTTTATATCCGCTTGCCGGCATTCCGGTGCAGCGCATCGGCAAACGGATGCGCCGCGCCTCGGGCGGCATGCAGGAGACGATGGGCGGCGCGGCGGCGGTGCTGAATGAGAGTTTTGCCCAGGCTCGCACGATCCGCGCCTATGGGCTGGAGGCGCATGAGAAGGCCCGCGCCAATGCGACCTTCGATCTTCTATACAAGGCACTGTTGCGGATGACGCGGGTGCGCTCGCGGCTGGACCCGATGCTGGAAGTGCTGGGCGGCGTGGCAGTGGCGCTGGTGATCGGCTTCGAGGGCTGGCGCAACGCCACGGGCGGCAGCGGCGTCGGCAATTTCATGGGCTTCGTATCCGCGCTGCTGCTGGCCTCGCGGCCGTTGCGGGCGCTGGGGACGATGAATTCCGCGATTCAGGAGGGGCTTGCTGGGCTGGTGCGGGTGTTCAACGTGATCGACGAACCGGCCGCGATTGCCGACGCTCTGGGCGCGGCGGCTTTGCCGGAGGGTCCGGGCGAGGTGAGTTTTTGCGCCGTGAGCTTTGCGTATCCGGATGGCAGGCCCGGCTTGACCGGCTTGAGCTTCACCGCGCGGCCGGGGCAGATGCTGGCTTTGGTGGGGGCGTCGGGGGCCGGCAAATCGACCGCGCTGGCGTTGATTCCGCGGCTCTATACCCCATCCGGCGGCGAGATCAGGATTGACGGGGCGGAAATCAGGCAGGTGACGCTGGCCAGCCTGCGCGGCGCGATCGCCTATGTCGGGCAGGACGCGCTGCTGTTTGACGACACGATCGCGGCGAATATCGGTTTGGGACGGCCAGGTGCGCCGCAGGACGCAATCGAGGAAGCCGCCGCCGCCGCCGCCGCCGCGAAATTCATTGCGGAAATGCCGGAAGGGTATTCAACGCGCGTCGGCGTGAACGGCCAGCGGCTCTCCGGCGGGCAGCGCCAGCGCGTCGCCTTGGCGCGGGCGATTCTTCGGAATCCGCGCATTTTGCTGCTTGATGAGGCAACCAGCGCGCTGGATACCGAAAGCGAGGCCGAAGTGCAGTTGGCCTTGGCGCGGCTGCGGCAGGGCCGCACCACCATCGTGGTGGCGCACCGGCTTTCCACCGTGCGGGACGCCGATTGCATCGTGGTGATGCAGGACGGAAGGGCGATCGAAACCGGCACCCATGCCCAATTGCTGGAGGCCGACGGGGCGTTCGCTCGGCTTGTCCGGGCGCAGGGATTGAATTAGTGGGCGTAACCAATAGAGAGAGGAGTCGCCATGGGCAAACTTGACGGCAAGGTCGCGGTTGTTACCGGTTCCAGTCGCGGGATCGGCCGGGGCGTCGCCTTGGTGCTCGCCGAGAATGGCGCCACCGTTTACGTCACCGGCCGCACCGTAACCCCCGGTCAGTACTACCTTCCCGGAACGGTTGGCGAGACTGCTGCGCAATGTAGCGAGCGGGGCGGCAAAGGGATCGCCGTGCAGGTGGATCACGGCAATGATGAGCAGGTGGCGGCGCTGTTCGAGCAGGTGAAGCGCGAGCAGGGCAGGGTGGATATTCTGGTAAACAACGCCTTCCAGCTCTCCTTAGGCCTCATCGTGCCCAAACCCTTCTGGGAAAAGCCGCTATCGAATCTTGAAATGCTGCAGGTGGGCGTGCGTTCCAACTACACCGCCGCCTGGCATGACGCGCAGATCATGGTGCCGCAGAAATCCGGCCTGATCGTCGCCATCGCTGGCTATGCGGGCGTCACCTATACCTATGGCCCGATTTTTGGCACCTGCAAATCCGCGGTCGATCGCATGGCGCGCGACATGGCCATCGAGCTGAAACCCCATCACGTTGCTTCCATCTCTCTGTGGCAAGGCCTGACATTTTCGGAAATCGCCGAATATAATATCGCCGCCAACCCGGAGATGAAAAAAACCATCGTCAGCAACCCGCTGATCGGCGCCTCGGTTGAGCATCCGGGCCGCGTCATCGCCGCACTCGCCGCCGACCCGGATGTCATGCAGCGCAGCGGCGGCACCTTTATCACCGCCGAAGTCGCGCAGGATTACGGGATTACCGATATCGACGGCAAAATCATCCCTTCCTTGCGCGAACAGCGCGGTTCGCCGATCTGGCAGCCGGTATAGAGGGTTCCGCTCCTTGCCGGACTACATCATTTCCATCGGCACGGCTTCTGGCGCGGGTACGCGGTTTTCCCAATAGCCGAGCCCGTAATCGCCCGCGATGGTGGTGCGATGGACGCAGCGCTCAAAGGCCGGGTCAACTCCGAGGGCTTCGTGCAGCACGCGCCAATTGTCCCAGATCACCATGTCTTTCGGTTTCCAGTGATGGACATACGGCACCGCCTTGTCCCGGATCTCCATGCAGACGGCCTGCAGCAGCGCATCGCCTTCCGGGTCCTCATGGCCCTCAAGCCCCACGGCCATATAGCCGGAAACATGCAGCACCTTTTCGCCCGACTTGCGGGTCCAGACCGCCGGATGAATCGCGCGCGGGAGCGATCGTACGATCTCCATGAGACCTTCAACGGTCAACGCCTGTAACTGGCGGAAGCCCCTGGGGAGCCCGAAACGCTGATTGGCAAAGAACAGGTCCAGCGTGTAGATGACGTTGCGGTCCTCGATGGCCCGGCGCAGTTCCGGGGAGAGCGCCTGATAGAGTTGCACGCCGTCGGCAAATGCCGTGTAGCCGCCTTCCGGGGGCGTGATCACGGAGCGCAGAACGCCAGCGCGGTTCAGCTCGTTATTATAGCAATGATCAAAGTGAAACGGCTGCCAGCTCACCCGGGTTTGGCCGTCTATTTCCACCACGGCGCCAGTATCCGGAGTGGCTCTGATCTCGATCACGCCCGGCAGCAACTCCCCATCCACGCGCGGCACGACCTTGACCGGATGCTCTTTCAGCGGCCCAAAGATATTGCTGAGCGCCACCTGCATTTTGCTCGACGGCTCGATTTCCTCGAACACAATAACGCCGCGGTCTTCAAAGACCTGGTTTAACTGCGCGCGGACGCCAGGATTCTCGATATTGTCCCAATCGAGGCCCGTCACCCGCGCGCCAAAGCTCAGATTTTCCGCCAAGGGCGTTACGCTGATGGATGTCATGTTCAGTTCTCCCGATAGTTCGAAAACTTGTATTGTCATTGTGTACAAAATGTACATAATAATGATACGAATACAAATAGGGTGAAGTTTGATGACTGTCAAGAAAATCCAGAGCAGTGGCCGGGCCTTAGGCGTGCTGGAAGAAATCGCCCGTCATCAACCGGTCGGCGTCAGCGCCCTCGCGCGGCTGCGGGGTGACGATAAAACCGCGATTCAGCGGGCGCTGTTGACGCTCGCCGAGCATGGCTGGATTCGCCCCGAGCCTGGGCGAAAACAGGTCAAATGGGAGTTGACGCCGCATATCCATGCGGTGGCGCGGATTGGGCATGAAACCAGCAGCCTCACCAAACGTGCCCGGCCGGCGCTGAAGCGGCTGCGGGACGAATTTGACGAGACCATGCTGTTGACGGTGCCAAGTGCTGCAGAGCTGGTGCTGGTGGATGTGGTGGAAAGCAACCAGATGCTCAAATATGTGCCGTGGGTCGGCCTGGTGGTGCCGTTGGACAGCGCCGCGGGGGATGCGATGCTCTCGCAGATGACGGCCAAGAGACGGCAGGCGATGCTGGGGGAGGCGCCCGGGGGCGGGGTTTTGGAGCGGTTGGAGCAGACGCGGCGCCAGGGCTATGCGGTGCATCGGTTTGATGACCATGCAAGCGTCGCCGCCGCCGTGCTGGAAGCGAGCGGCGAACCCGGGGCCGCGATCGTGCTCTCCGGCCCGCTGGAGCGGGTAAAGCCGGAGCGATATCCCATCATCGGCGCCCGGATCGCAGAAGTCGCCGCGCAGCTTTCAGCGGAGCTGCATGGGGAGAGGGTTTGAGAAAGAAAGACCGTAGGGCGGGCAGCGCCCGCCTTGTTTCGCGATCAAAAAGGCGGGCGTTCCCTCCGGAGCCGTTCCAACAAAGCTTCGCTTTGTTGGAACCTTTGGCTCCTTCGCCCGCCCTACTTTGCCGCCTGCCTCGACCGAATCAGCGCCGCGAATTCCGGCCCGTGGCCTGGCGTATGGTGCAGTTCCCAGGCATTGCCGGCGGCGAGGTTAAGTCCGTCGGTGTCGATCAGGAGTTTTTTGATCTCCCGGTTGGAGCGGGCGCTATTGGTCAGGATATCGGCGCAGAACGCATCGGTGCGCGAATCCAGCTCGGCCTCGGGAACCGCGAAATTGGCAAGCCCCATGGCGGCAGCCTCGATGCCTGAATAGGTGCGGGAGGCGAACATCATCTCCTTCGCCTTTGCCATCCCGACGCGCCGCGGCAGGCGCTGCGTCAGGCCCCAGATCGGCACGAGATCGAACTTGGCATGGGTGTCGGCGAAGCGCGCGGTCTCGGCCGCGATGATGATATCGGCGGCCAGAACCAGTTCCAGACCGCCCGTATAGCAATGGCCGCGCACGCTGGCGATAACGGGAAAGGGCAGGTTGGCGAGCCGCTCCACCAATCCGTTCTCAATACGCTCGGCGCGCCCACTCTCGCCGCCTCCGGCAAGATCGTCGAGGTCATGGCCGGCACAAAAACTGCGGCCGGCGCCGCTCAATATCAGGCAACCGATCGTGGCGTAATCGAGCCGATCGAGGTGACCCGCCATTTCCTCGAATATGGCGACGTTCAGCGCGTTGAGTTTCTCAGGCCGGTTGAGCGTCAAACGGCAAAGGCGATCCTGCACGGAGCAAATGATGGCATTACGCGTCATAAGGCGCATCATGCCCCCTGGCGGAGCTGCTTTGAAGCGCATTCTGACCGCCGGCTTGTCCCAGTCTGCAATTCGATCAGCCTGACCTGCCGATTTGGGGTGCCGGCGCGGATCGTCCACCTTGCCGCCCGAGTTTAATTTGTCTACGCCGAAATTGTGGAACAATCCTATCATCAAGCGCGGGACGCGGCGGCGGCGAAACTGGCGATACAACCGATAGAATCCTCCGAATCCGGCGCCGCCCGCCGGGTCTCGCGGGGGATCATGAGAGCGCTCGAACAACAGCTACTGATTCCGGGACAGCGGCTGGTTGAAACCAGCCTCGCCGCCGAATATCGGGTTGGCCGCAATGCCGTGCGGGAGGCGGTGCAATGGCTGGCGGCGCAGGGGATTATCGATATTTCCCGGCACCGCTCGGCTGCCCTGCGCCGGCTTGATCCGGCGGAGGTAATGGATGTGCTGGAGCTTGCCGAAATCATCATCGGGGTTCTGGTCCGGGCCGCCTGCCGAAATTATCAAGCCGGCATTCATGAGAAACGGCTGGGCTCGGCGCTGCGGGAAGCCGAGACCGCCGATGACGCCGCTGTGCCGGGCGCCAAGACGGGCGAATTTGCGCGAGCCCGCCGGCATTTTTACTTCATGCTTCTGGTGATCAGCGGCAACCGCACGCTGCATCGGCTGCTGCCCGCGACCGGGCTGTATATCCTCTTTGGCCAGTATCCGGCCGCAATGCGCAAGCGTGAGTGCCTGGATGACTTTCGCGCCATCGCAACGGCGATCGCCAATCATGATGCCGAACACGCCCAGGCGCTCGGCCGCGCCCATATCGGCCGGATGCGCAAAGCCGTGCTGGGCGCCGACGAAACTGAAAACCACCGCCCTTCAGATGAAAATTGTTCCACAATTTTGCAATCTGGACGATTGCAGCCGCTGCGGGAGATTTCCAGACCCTGACCGGCTTTCACCGCTTCGTTAACAAGAGAGGAAAACCCGATGAAAAAAGATGACGTTCGTCCGCCGCCGGAGGAGATCGTACTGTACGAGAAGGACCCCAGGACCAAGATCGCGACCATCACGCTCAACCGGCCGGAT
>JAMFRY010000117.1 GCA_026225015.1 Alphaproteobacteria bacterium | reverse complement strand
GTCCTCTTGCGTTACGAAACTCATTTCGAAATCTAGCTGGTAGAATTCGCCCGGGGAGCGGTCGGCGCGGGAGGCTTCGTCGCGGAAGCAGGGGGCGATCTGGAAATATTTGTCGAACCCCGCCACCATCAGCAATTGCTTGAACTGCTGCGGCGCCTGCGGAAGCGCGTAGAATTTGCCCGGATGGTTGCGCGACGGCACCAGGAAATCCCGCGCCCCTTCCGGCGAGGATGCGGTCAAAATCGGTGTCTGAAATTCGGTAAATCCCGCGGCAACCATGCGATTGCGCAGAGACGTAATCACCCCGGAACGCAGCATGATGTTCTTGTGCACGCTCTCGCGGCGCAGGTCCAAAAACCGGTATTTCAGCCGCAACTCGTCGGGGAAGTTTTCGTTGCCCGCTACCTGGATCGGCAACACATCGGCGGGGGATTGCAGCACCAGCGCCTGCACCTTCATCTCCACCGCGCCGGTCGGCAGTTTCGGGTTTTGCGTGCCCTCCGCCCGGGCGACAACCTCGCCCGTAGCCGTGATCACCGATTCCACCCGCAGCGCTTCGGCCTGCGTGAACGCTGCCGATCCTGCCGCAAACACGCATTGAGTCAAACCATAATGATCACGCAAATCGATGAACAGCAGCCCGCCATGGTCGCGCTTGGCATGCACCCAGCCGGAAAGGCGCACCTGACGGCCGACATCGCCTTCGCGCAATGCGGCGCAGGTATGGGTGCGGTATTCATTCGGAGTAAAAACTTCCATGCAGCGGAAAGAAACGAGCCCCCCCTCCCTGTCAAGCCATCCGGCGTGTAAGACATTGCCATGACTCAACTCGACAACCCCTTCCCGGCGCCCTGCCTGATTGCCACCACCGAAAAACTGGCCGAGCTTTGCGAGCGCCTCGAGGCCGAGCCTTTTGTGACGGTGGATACCGAATTCATGCGGGAAAAAACCTATTTTCCGGAACTCTGCGTCGTTCAACTCGCCGGCGGCGGCGATGTCGCGGTAGTGGACGCGCAGGCGCAAGGCATTGATTTGGCCCCTTTAGGCGCGCTGCTGGCCAATAAGAACGTGGTGAAGGTGTTCCATGCCTGCCGGCAGGACATCGAGATTTTCCTCCTCCTCTTCGGCGCCGTGCCGGAGCGGATTTTCGATACCCAGATTGCCGCCATGGTTGCCGGCTTTGGCGATCAGGTGGGGTATAGTGAGCTGGTCGCCAATCTCACCGGCGGACATATCGACAAGGCGCATCGCTTCTCCGACTGGTCGGCCCGGCCCCTGACCCCGGCGCAGGTCACCTATGCAGCCGCCGATGTCACCCATCTGCGCATTGTATACGAGCGGCTGATTGCCCGGCTGGCCGCCGAGGGGCGCCAGGATTGGGTCGCCGAGGAAATGGCCGGCCTGGCGGACCCCGCCACTTATCGCGTGGACCCCGACCATGCCTGGGAGCGCCTGAAGCTGCGTACCGGCAACCGCCGCCAGCTCGCTTTGGTCCAGCACATTGCCGCCTGGCGGGAGCGCGAGGCGCAGCGCATCAACATCCCGCGCCAGCGCCTGCTCAAGGACGAGCAAATCCCGGAAATCGCCGCGTTGGCCCCCGTTACGGCCGAGGCCCTTACCCGTGTCCGTGGCATCTCCTCAGGTTTTTCCTCCGGCAAATCCGGGTCCTCGCT
>JAMFRY010000116.1 GCA_026225015.1 Alphaproteobacteria bacterium | reverse complement strand
TACACCTCGCGCGGCAATCTGGTGGGGGTGATCACCAACGGCACCGCTGTGCTCGGCCTTGGCAATATCGGCGCCCTGGCCGGCAAGCCGGTGATGGAGGGCAAGGCGGTTCTGTTTAAGAAATTCGCCGGGATCGACAGTTTCGATATCGAGATCAACGAGCCGGACCCCGATAAATTCATCGAAACCGTGGCCCGGCTGGAACCCACCTTCGGCGGCATCAATCTGGAAGACATCAAGGCTCCGGAATGTTTCAAAATCGAGCAGACCTTGCGGGCCCGGATGAAGATACCCGTATTTCACGACGACCAGCACGGCACCGCCATCATCGTCGGCGCCGCGGTGCTGAATGCGCTGAAGGTGCAGGCGAAAGATATCGCGGAGGTTCGCATCGTTTCCTCCGGCGCCGGCGCCGCCGCTCTCTCCTGCGTGAATATCCTGATCTCGCTCGGCGCCAGGCCGGAAAACGTCATCATGACCGACAAGGAAGGGGTGGTGTATAAAGGCCGCCCCAACCTTGATCCCACGCTCGAGCATGTCGCCCGCGACACCAATGCCCGCACCTTGCGCGAGGTGCTGACCGGCGCGGATATCTTCCTCGGCCTCTCGGCGCCGCGCGTATTGAAGCAGGAATGGCTGGAACTGCTGGCGCCCAACCCGCTGATCCTGGCGCTCGCCAACCCGGAGCCGGAAATCCTGCCCGAGCTGGTGCTGCAATCGCGCCCGGATGCGATCATGGCGACCGGGCGGTCGGATTATCCCAACCAGGTGAATAACGTGCTCTGCTTTCCCTTCATCTTTCGCGGCGCGCTGGACGTGCGGGCCACCGCGATTACCGAGAGCATGAAGCTCGCCGCGGTTGAAGCCATTGCCGAGCTGGCCCGCGTGGAAGCCTCCGAGACCGTGGCCGCGGCCTATGGCGGCACAGCGCCGGTCTTCGGCCGGGAATACATCATTCCCAAACCCTTCGATCCCAGGCTGATCATTCATATCGCCCCGGCCGTGGCGCGGGCCGCCATGGAGGCCGGCGTTGCGCGTAAACCGATCGAGGATTTCAACGCATACAAGCATGAGCTTGAGCGGTTCGTGTTCCGCTCTGGCCAGTTGCTGCGCCCGGTGATCGAGGTTGCGCGCAAGGCTTGCCCGCGTATTGTGTATGCCGAGGGTGAGGATGAGCGTACACTGCGCGCCGTGCAGTCCGTGCTGGATGACGGCATGGCAAAACCCATCCTCATCGGCCGCCTTGCGACCATTTCTGCCAAAATCGCCGCGCTCGGTTTGCGTATGAAGCCGGGCGAAGACATCCGGATCGTCGATTTCGAGCAGGAGAAGGAACTCTTCGCTGCGGTGGTGAAAGATTACGAAAAGCGGGTCGGCCGTCGCGGCGTGCCGCCTGGCGCCGCCGCCCGGCAGTTGCTGCGCCGCCCCACCGTTGCCGCCGGGATGCTGCTGGCTTTTGGGCAAGCCGATGCCGCCATTTGTGGCGGCACTGGCGATTGGGGGCGGCATTTTCAATATGCGCTGCCGATCATTCCGCGCCGCCAGGGGATCGGCCGCATCTACGCGCTCACTGCGCTGATCCTGCAGCCGGGCGTAGTGTTTTTCTGCGATACCCATGTCAATATCGATCCCAGCGCCGAGCATATCGCGGAGATGACCCTGCTTGCTGCCGAGGCCGTGCATCGCTTCGGCATTGCCCCGAAAGTGGCGCTGCTTTCGCACTCCAATTTCGGCGCCTCGCATTCGCCTTCCGCCCGCAAGATGCGCAAGGCCCTGGCCCTGATCCGCGCGGCCGACCCAAATCTGGAAATCGACGGTGAAATGCATGCCGATGCCGCGCTGGTCGAACAGATCCGCAACCAGGCAGTGCCGGACAGCCGGCTCACCGGCAGCGCCAATTTGCTGATTTTACCCAATCTGGATTCCGCCAATATTGCCTATAACATCGTGAAAGCCACCGGCGAGGCGGTAACGGTCGGGCCGCTGCTGCTGGGTTTGAGCAAGCCACGGCATATCGCGGTGCCGAGCGTGACGGCACGTGGCCTGGTGAACATCAGCGCCGTGGCCGCGATGGAGGCGGCGCTGCTGGCGAAGGGCTAG
>JAMFRY010000115.1 GCA_026225015.1 Alphaproteobacteria bacterium | reverse complement strand
CGCATCGGCATAAAGCGCCACATCGCCGGCGACCGGCTGGATCAGTTCATATTGCATGTCACCGACCCAGAGAAAGGCAAGCTTGCTGGTCTGCGTGCCGGGACCATTGACCGTCGTGACGCTGGTGGTGCCCTCGAATGCCAACTTTCGGTCCACTTTCGCCCGTTCACTGAACGCCGCGATCCATTTTTCGATGTTGCGGGTGACATAGGCATTCTGGAAGTGATGGCCCTCTAGCATTTCGTTTCCCCTGTTTTGCAGCACTTCAAGTTGAGCGGATAATGCAGCCGCCATCGATGATGAGGATGTCGCCGCTATGGAAGGCGGAGGCATCCGAAGCCAGATAGGCGGCCGGCCCCTCGATATCGGTAATCTGGCCGACACGCCCGAGCGGCGTCTGGGCGGCGAAATGCTTGGAAATGCCCGCGATCTGCGCTTCCGGCACGCCTTCCGAGAAGCCGCTGATGACGAAGCCCGGCGCGATCATGTTGGCCCGCACGCCATAGGGGCCCATTTCCACCGCAATGCTCTTGATCATCGCCGCGAGCGCGCCCTTGGCGGCGGCGTAATGCTCCATGGCCGTCAGTCCATGGAATATTGAAAGACTGCCGCACGCCACAATGGAGCCACCGGGATCGCCGGCTTTTGCACGCTGCTCCATATGCCGGCAGGCGGCGCGCAGGGTGTAGAAGGCGCCGTGCTGGTTGACGTTGATCAGATCCATATAGGTCTGGGTGGTCATCTCGGCGAAGGATTTCGGCCGCGAGGTGAAGCCGGCATTGGCGAACACGCAATCCACCCGGCCCATGGCCTGCAAGGTGGAAGCGAACGCCGCCTCCACGGCCGCCTCGTCGGAGACATCCACCTCCTCGGCGTGCAGCCGGCCGGCGCCGAGTTCCTTCAAGAGGTCCAGCGCCTTGGCATTGCGCTCCGCCCGCCGGCCCCACACCACCACATCCGCGCCTTGCTTGGCGCAGCCTTGCAGAAAGCCAAGCCCGATGCCGCTATTGGCGCCGGTCGCCAGCACCACCTTGCCCGTGAGATCGAATAAGCCGCGCGCCATGTTAAGATCCTCCCGTGATTCTTGTCACTGCCAAGACAAATCCCAATCCGCCCGGAAAGGCAAAACCCCAGCCTTCAATTCATGTCCCAAAACACAAACAAGGCTCTCGAAAGCAACTGATTTTGCCGCCCGGCGACTGCCTGTGGCCAGCCGCCGAAAACCAGCTATTGTTGACAATCTAATGCTTCTGGGCTACGAATCCCGCGAATTATCCCAGGACCGCGGTATTATTGTTGACAGAATGCTGAAAACCCCGCTGCACCCGGCCGAATCTGCCTTTGAGGGCGAGACTCTCGGCGACCACGTGTTGCGGCAGATCCAATCGGCGATCGTTAAAGGCGAGATTGCGCCGGGGAGCAAGATTTCCGAGCCCGAACTGGCGCGCGCCTATGGCATCAGCCGCGGCCCCCTGCGCGAGGCGCTGCACCGTCTTGAGGGGCAGAAGCTGCTGGTGCGGGTGCCGCATGTGGGCGCCAGGGTCGTCTCCTTAAGCCGGGCGGAGCTGGGCGAGTTGTACCAGATCAGGGAATCGCTGGAGGGCCTGGCTTGCCGGCTGGCGGCGGAGCGGATGACGCCCGAACAAGTTGAGGAATTGCGCGGCGTGCTGCGCGAGCATGAACGCGATGAGGCGTTTCAGGCCGGGCGCGGCTATTACCTGCAGGAAGGCGATTTCGACTTTCACTATCGCATCGTGCAGGGTAGCGAAAATGGCATGCTGATCCGGCTGCTCTGCGATGAACTCTATCAGCTGGCCCGGATGTACCGGATTCAGCACTCGACCACGCCGAACCGGCCGGCGCAGGCCTTTGCGGAGCATCACCGCATTCTGGACGCCATTGCCGACGGGGATGGAGAACTGGCGGAAATGCTGATGCGCCGGCATATCCGCACCTCGCGCCTGAATATCGAACGCCAAATACCTTGAGGAACCCAGCAAATGAACAAAGAATACCGTAAAAAGCTGCCCAACAGTGACCTGGATTATTTCGACGCACGGGCCGCCGTCGAGGCGATCAAGCCTGGGGCTTATGACGGATTGCCGTACACCTCCCGCGTGCTGGCGGAGAATCTGGTGCGGCGTTGCTCGCCCAGCCTGCTGCGCGATGCGCTGACCCAGTTGATCGAGCGCAAACGGGAAATAGATTTTCCCTGGTTTCCGGCGCGGGTGGTCTGCCATGATATTCTGGGCCAGACGGCGCTGGTGGACCTGGCCGGGCTGCGCGATGCGATCGCCGATATGGGCGGCGATCCGGCCAAGGTAAACCCGGTGGTGCCGGTGCAGCTCATCGTCGATCACAGCCTGGCCGTGGAATATGGCGGCGCCGATAAGGATGCATTCGCCAAGAACCGCGCCGTCGAGGACCGCCGCAACGAGGACCGGTTTCACTTCATCAACTGGACCAAGCAGGCCTTCGAGAACATCGAAATCGTGCCGCCCGGCAATGGCATCATGCATCAGATCAATCTGGAGCGGCTGTCGCCGGTGATCTACACGCTGGACGGCGTGGCCTTTCCCGAGACGCTGGTGGGCACCGACAGCCACACGCCGCATGTGGATGCGCTGGGCGTGATTGCGATCGGCGTCGGCGGGCTGGAGGCGGAGAATGTGATG
>JAMFRY010000012.1 GCA_026225015.1 Alphaproteobacteria bacterium | reverse complement strand
GCGTTCGGCGGGTACAAGCAGTCCGGTATCGGGCGGGAAAACCATAAGATGATGCTGGATCATTATCAGCAGACCAAGAACATCCTGGTAAGCTATAGCCCTAAGGCGCTCGGGTTTTTCTGATACGGATAACGGAATGGATGATAAACCGCCGCGCGTGCTGGCCACGCCAGCAGCGCTAGAACTGATCGCCGTGCTGGCTGGTGAACATGGAACCGTCATGTTTCACCAGTCCGGCGGCTGTTGCGATGGTTCCTCGCCGATGTGTTTCAAGGAGGGGGATTATCTGCTGGCGCCGAACGACATAAATCTTGGCGCAATCGGCGGGATGCAGTTCTATATGAGTCCGTCGCAGTTCGAATATTGGAAGAACACCCAACTGACGATCGACGTGGTTCCCGGAATGGGCGGAATGTTTTCTTTGGAAAACGGTTCCGGCAAGCGGTTTCTAACGCGCTCGCGTGTATTCAGTGATGAGGAAATCCTGGCGTTAGCAATAACCGAATGAATGTTCGGCGCACCGGTATCTGAATTCTCGTTACGAAATAAAGTTCTTTCGCATCCGCATTGCCTTATGTCCGATCGGGGAAATTTAACACCAATCAGCGTTGACAGTAACCCACCGGCCGCCCCACACGTCATGCCCGGCGAAGGCTGGGCATCCACGATTTGTCTTGTCACTGCAGGATCACTCAGTGAGTCAACCTATTCGCCACTTGGTATAAGAATGCGCCTTTCTGACAAAAGGCGCCCCAAAACTTTTGTTGCTTTTGTACCAAGCGACATGGGCTTTGACCCACCAAACCTGTCATGACCCGCGAAGGCGGGGCGTGACGATGGAGCCGCCGAGAGTCAGACCCAGCTTCAGTTGGTATCAGATACTGTCAGAATCAAAATTGCCTAGACCCAAGGCTTTGCGGGCCAAGGTGAGCAGTTCCGGCTCGGTG
The DNA here is from genome assembly GCA_026225015.1 of Alphaproteobacteria bacterium. GTDB lineage: Bacteria > Pseudomonadota > Alphaproteobacteria > Acetobacterales > Acetobacteraceae > Acidocella. The sequence goes on along the minus strand of JAMFRY010000012.1, from coordinate 7,355 downwards.
ATGTGGGATAAATCGGCGGTCAGCTCGGGAAGTATCTTTTGCGAGGTTTCCACGTGCTTTTTTGCAAGATACTCGACCAGATGATGCGCCGCATCGCTCTTTCCGGTGCCGCGCCCGATGATCACGATGCGCTGCGCGCCAATCGCGGCTTGCGCGATTCGTTCATAATATGTCGCGTCCTCAGGCGCGCGCTGGCCCCGCTCCTGCGGCTGGTTCTTATGCGCGAGGTGACGCAGGTAATGATACGGATCATAGGGACGGATATCCTGCTCCACCGCGCCCTGCGCCGGCAGATCGGCCGCGAAAATGCGCGCCTCGCGGTGGTCGATCACGATCAGAAGATCCAGTGCCTGCGCGATTTCGGGTGGTATCTCGGCCGGCCCTGCCGGCGGTGCGCTATCGGCGATAAAATGCCGCAGGTCGCGCATTTCCTCCGGTGTCACATCCTTGGAGTGCGGGCGGCGCATGACGTGCTGTACGTCACCGGCCGCGAAAACATATTCATGGTTCGGCTTCTCCGTGACGCTGCCAAGCTGTTGGAACAGATGAATGACATCATGCCACTTCAAATTATGCGATGACGGGTGACGGAACAGTGTCTCGTACGTCCTGCGATCGGACCCGGACAGGATTGGCGGCGGAATTGAGGCAAGACTCAAATCGCGTTCACTGGAAATCGACATTGTAGCTCCAACGGAACAAGGGGGGTGGAAGAACGATTGATACTGCATCTTACCCAGCGTGCCGGGTAGATTCGGAAACCACTCCCGCCCTACGAATTCGTCTAGGTATTTTCCGAGTCTTTTTCGTCCTCCGCAATAGACGTCAAGCCCATAGCCGGGATCGGCCGAATTTTAATCCAAAGGGATTGCAGCATGAGCAAGGTTATCGGTATCTGTCTCGGCACCCCATTCCTGCGTCGCCGTGATGGATTACGCAGGCTATGCTTCACGTGCGCGCTGAATGCCGCAAAGGATTGGGCGATAAGTCACATGCCCAAAGCGCGTCTGTACAGGTCAAGAAGGGTCTCCTCCTCCTCTACCTCCGCGGGTTCCTTCTTTCGCAGACGGATGAGCTGCTTGATGATGGCTGGTTCGAATCCCGCCGACTTCGATTCCGCGTAAATATCCTTGATATCGCTCGCCAGCGCCTTTTTTTCATCCTCAAGACGCTCGATGCGGTCGATGATCGAGCGCAGCCGGTCCGTCGCGATGCCGGCGGTTTTGCTATCGGGGTCGGCAGCCTGCCTGGCGCGGCTGGAGGCTGCGTTCTTCTCGGTGTTTGAATCTGACATATCTGATATCGGGCCTCTCCTAGCCGGGCCGGACGGGATAGGGCGGCTGGCGGGCACGGTCAATGCCCCGCTTGCGCCCCCGCTTGTGCCTTAGCAAACGCGGCCAGGGCTTCCGGAGATGCTGGTTTCTGGTTTTTCTCCTGCCATTCCTTGTAGGGCATGCCGTAGATGATTTCGCGTGCATCGGCATCCGCCAAAGCGATGCCCTCCGCCTCTGCCGCCTCGCGGTACCAGCGGGAGAGGCAGTTGCGGCAGAACCCGGCGAGATTCATCAAATCGATATTCTGCACATCGTCGCGGCCGCGCAAATGCGCGACCAGCGCGCGAAAGGCGGCGGCTTCCAACCGTTCGCTGGTGGCGGGATCAAATTCAGGTTTTGTCATGGCGTAACTCCTGTTCAACCTCCATATAGGCGCGGTGCGGGACGATAGCGTCAAATTACTGAGAACCATATTCGACGCCGCGGTCAAAGCGGCTATGCCGGATAAGGTGCTGGCTAAGCATTTGCCGGCGCCGGCGAAAGGCAGGAATATCGTGGTCGGCGGCGGCAAGGCGGCGGCTTCCATGGCGGCGGCGCTGGAGGCGGCTTGGCCGGATGTGGCGCTGGAAGGGGTGGTGGTCACCCGCTATGGCCATGCGGCGCCGACGCGGCATATCAAAGTGCTGCAGGCGGCGCATCCGGTGCCGGATTCAGCAAGCGTTACGGGGGCAAAAGCGGTGATGGCGGCGGTTGCGGGCCTGAGCGAGTTGGACCAGGTGATCGTGCTGATTTCCGGCGGTGCGTCGGCGTTGCTGGCCTTGCCGACGCCGGGGTTGACGCTGGAGGATAAGCAATTGGTGGCCTCTGCCTTGCTCGCCTCCGGCGCGCCGATCGCAACGATGAACCGAATCCGCAAGCAGCTTTCGGCGATCAAGGGCGGCAGACTGGCGCAGGCCTGCACTCCGGCGAAACTGGTCACGTTGGCGATCAGCGATGTGCCAGGCGATGATCCCGCCACCATCGGCTCCGGCCCGAGTTGGGTGGAAGGCGGCGACTACCGGCTGATCGCCACACCGGCAATGGCCCTGGAAGCGGCGGCTGAGGTTGCGCGGGCGGCGGGAATCGCGGTGGAGATTCTGGGGGATGCGCTGGAGGGCGAGGCGTCTGAGCTGGGACACAGGTTGTCGGAACGGGCGAAGCGAGAGTCCGGACCCAAATTATTGCTCTCCGGCGGCGAAACCACCGTGACGATCGGCCGAGAAAAACCAGGGCGCGGCGGCCGTAATATGGAATTTTTATTAAGCCTGGCGATCGCACTGGATGGCGCGCCCGGCATCGCCGCGATCGCCGGCGATTCCGATGGCATCGACGGCACGGTAGACGCCGCCGGCGCGCTGATCACCCCCGACTCACTCACCCGCGCGAAAGCTTTGGGGCTCGATCCAACTGCATTGCTGCAATCCCACGACAGTTACAGCTTTTTTGACGCGCTGAATGATCTGGTCGTTACGGGGCCAACGTTAACCAATGTAAATGATATTCGTGCGATCCTGATTTCGTGAGTATATCAAAGAGGTTCCTATGACCGAGCGTATGCGCAGGCACCGCCGCACCAAAATCATTGCCACGCTGGGGCCGGCGAGTTCCACCCCGGAGATGCTGGCGCAACTCTTCCAGGCCGGCGCCGATGTTTTCCGCCTGAACTTCTCGCACGGATCTTATGCCGACCATGCGGCGCGGATTGAAATGATCCGCCAGCTCGAGAGCAAAGTCGGCCGCCCGATCGGTATTTTGGTCGACGTGCAAGGGCCGAAATTGCGCGTGGGACAATTCCAATCCGGGCGGGTACAGCTGCAGGCGGGCCAGAATTTCATTCTGGATCTGAATCCGGCGCCCGGCGATACCCGCAGGGTTTGCCTGCCGCATCCGGAAATCCTGCAAGCCGCAGAAATCGGCGCGACCCTGCTGCTCGATGACGGAAAATTGCGGTTTCGGATTATACGCAAGCGCGACGATCATCTATTGACCGAGATCGTCACCGGCGGGGTGCTGTCGGATCGCAAGGGCGTGAATGTGCCGGATGTGGTCCTGCCGATTCCTGCGCTCACGAAAAAGGATCTCGCCGATCTCGCTTTCGTTTTGCCGCTCGGCATCGAATATATCGGTCTCTCATTCGTGCAGCGCGCCGAGGATGTCGCCCAGGCCAAAGCCATCGCCGCCGGCCGCGCGCTGGTGATGGCAAAAATCGAAAAACCGCAGGCTCTTGAAAACCTCAACGCAATACTGGATATTTCCGATGGCTGCATGGTGGCGCGCGGCGATCTTGGGGTGGAATTGCCGCCGGAGGATGTGCCGATCGCGCAAAAACGCATTATCCGCGCGGCGCAACTGCGGGGCATTCCGGTGACGGTCGCAACCCAGATGCTGGAGAGCATGATTTCCGCCCCGGCGCCGACCCGGGCGGAGGCCTCCGATGTGGCGACCGCGGTGTTCGATGGCGCCGATGCGGTGATGCTCTCCGCGGAATCGGCGGCGGGACAATATCCGCGCGAATCGGTGAACATGATGGACCGCATCATCACCCGGGTTGAACGCGATGAGGATTGGCGGCGCGCGATCGACGCCAAGCGGCTGGCGCCGGAAAAATCCTCGGCCGACGCCATTGCTGCCGCATCCTGCCAGGTGGCGCATACCATCGGCGCGCAGGTCATCGTGGCCTTCACCCAATCCGGCTCCACCGCCTTGCGCGTGGCGCGCGAGCGGCCCGGCTGCCCGGTGCTTGGATTGACCACGAGCCAGGAGGTGGCGCGGCGGCTGGCGGTGGTTTGGGGGGTGTACGCAGCCGTTGCTGGCGAGGTCCGCTCCATGACGGAGGCTGTGGCGAGCGCTGTGCGCACGGCCAGGCTTGAGGGATTCGGAAAAAAAGGCGATGAAATCGTCGTGGTCGCGGGCGTCCCCTTCGGCCAGCCGGGAACCACCAACGCGCTGCGGGTTGCCATTATTTAGTGAGATCGTAACGTGGCATCGCGTAAGACACATATTCGGCCGCCGGCAAACTGTAATGTAAGAATTGCATAATTTATTTTACTTTTAGTGGGTTCTGCGCTTATCCAGCCAAACTTGGCGGAGGTCTGATCCGCATCGCGGTGCGGAATGGCTAACCGGTTCTGGGTATTGAGGTCGGAAATGCTTTGTTTTGGATTGGGCGCCCTGCTATCCGCCAAGGGATTATTTGAGGGAGAGACGGAAGAATTGTTTGCAAAAGCTCGTAGATTGCTGCCAGGGCTACTGCTTGGCGCCGGCCTTGCCGCGTGTTCGCAGCCTCCGCCGCCCGTGGCCATGGCGCCCCCGCCCCCGCCGCCGGTCGGCCACCCGTACCAGGTGATGGTCGCGGTTCCGGCGCCGACCCGGCATATTCGCATCACGGCGGAGCAGCAGGAGGAAGTGCAGCAGGCATTCAACGTCATCGCGCTGAAGTCGGCGCTGATGGTGGCGGCACTCACCTGCAATCAGCAGGAGCAATACGATCAGTTCATGACGAGTTTCCAGCCGCATGTGCTGGACGAGCAGCATGTGATGGACAAATATTTCAGGCGCATCGGCGGCTATTACGGACAGGCGAGAGAGGATGATTTCGTCACCTTGCAGGCCAATAACCAGTCGGTTGGCGGCATCAGCCAGGGCGGGATGTTCTGCCTCAACAATATCGCGGAATACAAGGCGGTTCTGGCGCTGAAGACCGACAGCGATCTGGATAATTTCGTAACCGCTCTGCCGCCGGGCGGCTTGGCCGTGGCGGCGGTGACGTCGCTGGCGCCGGAGCGGCGGGATGTGCATGTCGCGCTGGTGCAATCCACCCATCGCGGCCGCCTGCTACGGGTGCGCAAGGCTTCCTTGCATCTGGCGGCATCCGGCAACCCGAAGCATGGTCCGGCGCCGGTCGCGGCCAGCAATGCAGCGAAATCCGTTGCTGTGATACATTCCGCCGCTTCCAAACCGATGAGCGTGGCCGCCGCCGTTCCGTAGTGCGCGCGGCGCTGCGAATTTTCACGCGGTAAGGCCGTGTCGGGCAGGGGCCAGGGCTCGCTCGCCAGTTTCTCCGATGGCGTCAATCAGCGCATTGCGTCTTTTAAAACCTATCCACCTGGCCTGCCGTCGTCCCATGGGCTGAAATTCTGGATGGAATGTGTTGTCAGCTACCGCGTTACGATTGCCCGCAACGGCGGCCTGATCAGGTACAAGCTCTTTGGCTGCGACAACCCGTATCTCGATGCTGCCGCACGCGCCGCGATCCTGCTGGCCTCGCCCTATCCGGTGCCACCGGATTTCGGCGGCTCGCGCTACGATATCTATGGCAGCCTGATCTTTAAATAGGCGAAACCGCCGTGAAAATCCAGAAGATTATCAAACACTGCGGGCTCGTCTGCGGGCTGGCGGCGTTGGCGGTTCTGGCCGCCTGCGCGGCAGTCCCAACCGTGCCGCCGCCGCCGCCGATTCCTCCGCCCGCCATAATCTATCCCACGAGTTTCTCCTGCAACAATGGCAACACCCCGGTGCAAAACGCGGTTTGCGACAATGCCCGGCTGGCGGCGCTGGATGTCCAGATGGCCGCGATCTTGCGTCAGCATTTGGGTAGCGATAACATCTTCGAGCGCGACCATGTTCTGGCCACGCAACGGGGCTGGCTGCTTGATCTGTAGGACAAATGCGGCGTCACTTCCACGCAAAGCGGGGCCACCGATTCCTGCCTGACCGCCGCCGCCCAGGCCCAAATTGCCGTGTTGTCCAACGGGCCGCCGCCGGTCCAGATGCAGGCCGGCAGCGGCGCGATCCCGGATTACGTGCGCTATAAACTGATCGACGCCAAACAGCCGGCATTTTGCAGCGTCCTGGCTGGGCAGGCTGAAGCCGCCATGTCCGCGGATGGCTCGATCGATCCCGCCCGGCTTCCGGGGGCTGTGGAAATTGCCGGCTCGCATGGCGATGCCATCGGCGCGGACCCGCAGGGTGACGGCAATATCACCGTCGATATCTTTCGCGCCGACATGTTTGGTGGCTACCAGTTACGCGCCCGTGGCGTATCCCTGCCGGGTGCCGCCAGCCCGGTGCTCGGACCGGATTCGCTTGGCGCCTACATGGAAACCCTGCCGAATGGCGGCGGCCGCTTCGTCGCCTACGCGTCGCAAACCAATGATTACGGCGATATCGACGTGTTCGCCTATCAGGGCCAGGTGATCGCGCTGCTGACCGATGTCATCGGCTATAATTCGCCGGCCCCGCCCGGCGAGGCTGCGGCTGCCGCGGCCTATATCCTTGGCCAGCACGCCGCCAGCCCCGCCTGCATGTTCGAAACCTATATCACCCCGCCGCCGATCGCGCTTGGGCCATTCGCCGACAGGCCCGCGCTGGCGCCCTTTCTCGCGCTGATCGACGCGATGAACACCAACCCCTCTGCGCAACTCGCGCCAAGCGACCGGCAGGACAGCGCCTATTTTGCGCAACAGACGCGCTGGATGTTGTTCAACATGCCGCAACTGGTGTTGCAACAGGTACTAGCCGGCGGATGGACCGGCTGGCTGCGCGCCCGTCACGACCAGGTTTTGGATGCGCTCTACGCCTGGTCTCAAAGGAGCCCCGCCAACCAGGCGCAGTTCAACAGACTGTTCGCGCTGATCCACCCCGCCGCGATCGATCTGGATACCATCTATGTGCAGCAGCAAGGCATAAAACCGGATGAGGCCGAGCAAGTCACCGCGATTGCAATGATGGAACTGCTCTATCAGTCCACCCTGGACATCTCGCCAAATCTGGGCAGCGGGCCGGCAAACCCGGCGGATTTTACCGGCTACAAGCCGCTTTATCCGATTCTGGCCTCACCTCATTCGTAACGAAGACCGGCTTTTAGAAAAACAAGCGCTTGCCTTAACGTTTCTCGGCTGTGACGCGCTCCCGGTTATAGTCGAGCGTGCCGAACATCCAGTCGTAGAGTAGCGAGATCGTCGCGTAATTGCCGCCGGTAAAGCGCACATGGTGATTATGGTGCATCTGCGACATGGTGTTGAGATATCTGAACGGAAAGCG
>JAMFRY010000114.1 GCA_026225015.1 Alphaproteobacteria bacterium | reverse complement strand
GCGGGTGAAGGTGGTAAAGAACAAGCTGGCGCCGCCCTTCCGGCAGGTGGAATTCGACATCATGTTTGGTGAAGGCATCAGCAAGATGGGCGAGCTGGTCGATCTGGGCGTGAAGGCCTCGGTGGTTGAAAAATCCGGCGCCTGGTTCAGCTATGACAGCCAGCGCATCGGCCAGGGTCGGGAAAATGCCAAGCAGTTTTTGCGTGACCATCCCGATATGGCGGATGCCATAGAACGCCGCATTCGCGACCAGTCATCCGAAATTTCCGAAGCCCTTTTGGTCTCGGAAGACGGTCCGGATTCCGACGACGGTGAATAGGCGCGCGTTCCGCGCGACGCGTAAGCGCGCATTTTGCGCGATAACGATCAAGCCGGTGTCATTTTGCCCGGCTTTTCTGGGTAGCTTTGGAGCCCATCCGATCAAATGGAATCACTTGACCGGATGGGCGACCCACAAAGCACCGGAGCATTTTGCCCCGGCCTTGGCGAACTGAGAAAAGGCTAGCTGGCAGCGGATGTTACAGCGCTGCCGGCAGTGCTGGCCAACTGCGCAATATAGGCCCGCATGCCGTGATGATGCGCCGAGGAGGTGGTCCCCGAGCTGCCATTAGGTGACGCGGTGGCCGAATTCGGCGCCGTTGCGTTTGTGCTATTGTTCATGCCGAGCAAGGCGCTGAGCATGCTTGAATTGAGATTGGACCCGCCGGAGGCAGCGCCGGAAGCCGAATTTGTACCGGCGGCCGCGGAAAAAGCCGCATTGGCTGCGCTGGCCGAGCTTGTGTTATTGGCGGGCTTGGTCGAGGTGAGCGCCTGATAGGCCTGGATCGCGGCGCTTGTCGAGGTCGAAATAGCTACGGTCATTTTCTGATCCTTTCAGAAACAGGAATTACAAAACTTATATAAGCAAGGCCCGTGCCAAGTTTTCCGGCACCCAGCGCCGCCATAGCTGACTCTCCGGCCCCTCAACCGCGTCATGCCCCGCGAAGGCGGGTCATCCACGACTTTCTTGGTGCAGTCTGGATCAATCAGCGGGTTAACCAATTCGCAGTTGGTGAAAGGGCCTGCGCCGGCATGACGGGAATGGGGGACAGCGGGTCAACACCAAAGCTTCCTGGAATAAAAACACTGGTACCGCGCTTCAAACTGGCGCTTTTTGCCCGGCAAATTATGCCTGCCGGCACGGAATGGTCCGGGTTGGTCTGGAATCGGTGTAGGCAGGCCCGAAACGGGCTTAAGGAGTACAGATGGAAGGATTGATTGCAGGATTCGAGCGGCGGCGTCTGGCTGGGAAAGGTGTTGAAATCGACCTGCTCATCGGCGGCAACGGGCCGCCTTTGCTGCTGCTGCATGGATTTCCGCAAACCCGCATGATCTGGAAGGCGATGGCGCCGCTGCTAAGCCGTCAATTCAGCCTCGTGATCCCGGATTTGCGCGGCTATGGGCGTTCCGAAAAACCTGCCGGTGATCCCGCCCATGAGCGCTACAGCAAGCGGCAAATGGCACTAGACCAAATCAAAGTCATGCGCGCGCTGGGCCATGGGCGTTTCGCGGTGGCGGGCCACGATCGCGGCGCGCGGGTCGCTTACCGGCTGGCATTGGATCATCCGGATGCCATCGAGCGCATCGCGGTGCTCGACATCGTGCCGACCGCGGAGATGTGGCGCGGCGCCGACGCCCATTCGGCAATGAAGGCGTATCATTGGTATATGCTGGCGCAGCCGCACCCGCTGCCGGAAACGCTGATTGCGGCGAATACCGAGTTTTTCGTGCGCTGGACGCTGGCAAGCTGGGCCGGAGAGAACTTCAGCTTCGACGCCGAATGTGTCGCCGATTACATCGCATGTTTTTCCGATCCCGCCAGTATCCATGCAAGCTGCGAAGATTACCGCGCCGGATGGACGATCGACCGGGAACATGACGAAGCGGATCGGGGCAAAAACGTTATCAAAGCGCCGCTCCTGGCGCTCTGGGGGCAGCAGAGCAGTTTCGCATCCCGCAATCCGATCGAGACATGGAAAAACTGGGCTCTGAACGTGCAGGGCCATGCGGTCGAGGGCGGCCATTTCGTGCCGGAGGAGGCGCCACAAGCGGCAGCGGCGGCGCTGGTCAAATTCCTAGGCGAATGAACGGGCCGTCCCGGCAGCGCCAGAAGATACCCCGCTCTTGGCTTAAGGTTGGGTTGCGGGTAATTCCGATTTCATGGCCAGCAGCAATGACATACGCGCGACTTTCCTGGGGTTTTTCGCCCGCAACGGACATGAGGTGGTCCCCAGCTCCTCGCTGGTGCCGCGCAACGATCCCAGCCTGTTATTCGCCAATTCCGGCATGGTGCAGTTCAAAAACGTCTTCACCGGCCAGGAAAAGCGCCCCTACGCGCGCGCCACAACCGCGCAGAAATGCGTGCGCGCCGGCGGCAAGCATAACGATCTCGATAATGTCGGCTACACGGCGCGGCACCATACCTTCTTTGAAATGCTGGGGAATTTCTCCTTCGGTGATTATTTCAAGGAACAGGCAATCAACCATGCCTGGACGCTGCTGACCAAGGATTTCGGCCTGCGGCCGGAGAAATTGCTGGTTACCGTATTCCACGAGGATGAGGATGCCGCCGCGCTCTGGAAAAAAATCGCCGGATTGCCGGACGAAAAAATCATACGCATAGCGACCTCCGATAATTTTTGGCGCATGGGCGATACCGGCCCCTGCGGCCCGTGTTCGGAGATTTTCTACGATCATGGCCCGCAAATCCCCGGCGGCCCGCCGGGCAGCCCGGATGAGGATGGCGACCGGTTCATCGAAATCTGGAACCTGGTATTCATGCAATATCTGGAGGAGGCCGGTGGCGTGCGCTCGCCTTTGCCGCGGCCTTCCATCGATACCGGCCTGGGGCTGGAGCGTTTCGCCGCCATCCTGCAGGGCAAGCACGATAATTATGACACCGATACGCTGCGCGCGCTGATCCTGGCCTCCGCCGAAGCCACCGGCCGCGACCCGGACGGCGAATTCAAAACCAGCCATCGCGTGGTGGCGGACCATCTGCGCAGCACCTCCTTCCTGATGGCCGATGGTGTGCTGCCCAGCAATGAAGGCCGCGGCTATGTGCTGCGCCGGATCATGCGCCGCGCCATGCGCCACGCTTATCTGATGGGGGCAACCGAGCCTTTGATGTACCGGCTGGTGCCGGCGCTCACCCGGCAGATGGGTCAGGCCTATCCGGAGCTGAACCAGGCCGAAGGTCTGATTGTCGAGACGCTGAAGCTGGAAGAAACCCGCTTCCGCGCCATGCTGGAGCGCGGCATTTTTCTCCTGAACGACGAAACCGGGAAACTCGGCGAAGGCCAACGCCTGCCCGGCGCGGTGGCGTTCAAACTCTACGACACCTTCGGCTTCCCGCTCGATCTGACCCAGGATGCGCTGCGCGAACGCGGCCTGGGGGTGGATATCGATGGTTTCAACGCGGCGATGGCCGAACAGCGCGCCCGCGCCCGCGCCGCCTGGAGCGGTAGCGGCGAAGCGGCGACGGAGGGCGTATGGTTCGGGCTGAAGGAGAGGCTCGGGGGCACCGAATTCCTCGGCTACGCGACCGAGAAAGCCGAGGGCG
>JAMFRY010000113.1 GCA_026225015.1 Alphaproteobacteria bacterium | reverse complement strand
TGCGAATTCGCCAAGGATTTCGGCCGCCCGCTGCCGGTCGGCGTGTTTCTCGACATCATGGGGCTGCCGCGCGATATGATGGACGAATTCGTCCGCTGGGCGATGGGCCTGCTGCATGCTCAGGACCGTGCGCTTTCCGTCAAGGTCATGGGCGAAGTCACCGAATATCTCGGCAGCGTCATCAAGGAGAAGGCATTGCAGCCGGATGGCGGCGCGGTCAGCGCGATCGTGCATGGCCGGCCGGGCGGCGAAAAAATGTCGCCCAAGGAGACCTTCGGTTTCGTGTTTTTCCTCTTCATCGCCGGGCTGGACACGGTGTTCGCCACTCTGAACAACATCTTCGTCTGGCTCGCCGAAAACCCGGACCGCCGGGCAGAGATCATCGCCACGCCGGAGAATATCAACAATGTGGTGGAGGAGCTGCTGCGCGTCTTCACCGTCACCTTCTCCGGCCGCACGGTGCGCGACGATTACGAACTGCACGGCATCAAGATGAAAAAGGGCGACAAGCTCACCAGCATCTTGCCGGCCTGCAATTACGACCCGGATGTTTTCCCCAACCCCACCGAGGTGAATTTCCACCGCCCGCGCAAACCGGTGCTCACCTTCGCCGGCGGCGCCCATAGCTGCCTTGGCGCGCATCTGGCCCGGCTGGAGGTGAAAATCTGCATCCAGGAATTCCTCCGCCGCATTCCCAATTTCACGATCAAACCCGGTTTCAAGATCGAATACTGGCCCGGCGGCGTGGTCGGCCCCAAATCCGTGCCGTTGGTTTGGTAGCTATACAAGCGCATCGCGGCCACGATGGCTCCGCCGCTTATGGCGCGTCCGCGATAACCGGCTAAAGCGCGGGAATTGCTGTTGCCGCAACACCCTGCCATAAGCTTGCTCAAATAAAATAGCTGGAGTTGGGTTTGAGATGACACAAGTAATGAAGGGAGTGCGGGTTCTCGAACTGGCGCAATTCACCTTTGTGCCGGCCGCCGGCGGCGTACTTGCCGATTGGGGCGCCGATGTCATCAAAATCGAACACCCGGTCCGCGGCGACACGCAGCGCGGGTTCATCAACCTTGCCGGAATGAAGCTCAATCCCAACCGCAACCCGATGATGGAGCACCCCAATCGCGGCAAGCGCAGCGTCGGCGTCGATTTCTCCACCCCGGAAGGAATCGAGCTGATCTACGAAATCGCCCGGACCTCCGATGTGTTCCTCACCAACTACCTGCCGCATATCCGGCAGAAACTGAAATTCGACATCGAGCATATCCGCGCCGTCAACCCGAACATCATCTATGCCCGCGGCTCCGCCTTCGGCAATAAGGGCGATGAGCGCGGCGCCGGCGGCTTCGACGGCACGGCGTTCTGGAACCGCAGCGGCCTGGCCCATGTGTCAACCCCGCCGGAGCTCAAGGGCGTGTTCTCGCAGCCGCTGCCGGCCTTCGGTGATTCCATCGGCGCCATGTTCATCGCCGGCGGCATCTCCGCCGCCTTGTTCCACCGCGAGCGTACCGGTGAGGCCGTGGAGCTGGATGTTTCGCTGATGAGCACCGCCGCGTGGGCCTGCGGCATGGGCATCGCACAGGCGCTGGTCTCCGGTGACACGCCGCGCGCCCGCATGCCCTCCTCCGGAGCCTCACCCGGCAACCCGCTGGTCGGCAATTACATGTGTTCAGATGGCGGCACCATCAATCTCTGCACGCTCACCCCAGGCCCCTATTTGCGCGATGCGTGGAAGCATCTCGGCCGGCCGGAACTGGCCGACGATCCGCGCTTTGGTGAAGCCAAGGCGCTGATGCAAAACTGGCAGGAAGCCAGCGAGATCATCGCCGGCATCTTCGCCGAAAAACCCTTCGCCTATTGGCGCGAACACCTGCGCACCTTCAGCGGCCAATGGGCCCCGGCGCAGAGCCTGCTCGATCTGGCGAACGACCCTCAGGCCCTGGCCAACGACATGATCATCGAGGTCGAAACTGCGGAAGGCGGCGAGCCCATGAAGATCGTCCGCAATCCGGTGGAGTTCAACAACGAACCCGTGGTCACCACCCGCGCGCCGACAGCCTCTGAACATACCGAGACGTTTTTGATGGAGCTTGGCCTGGAATGGGATAAGATCGAATCCCTCAAAGCCGCCGGCGCGATCGCCTGATTCAAGCCTGACCATGAAAGAGTGAGATGAAAGCCGGAACGAAACTCAAAAGCGCGGTGTGTGATACCGAAGTGATGATCATCAAGGCCGTGCCGGATGGCGTGGTCGCCTGCGGCGGCGCGCCGATGGTGGCCGAGCGCAGCGGCGAGAAGGGGGCGGTGGACCCGGCTTTTGCCGAGGGTACAAAAATCGGCAAGCGCTATGTCGATGCCGCCGGCACGCTGGAGCTGCTTTGCATCAAGCCCGGCGCCGGTTCGCTGTCGTTGAACGGCGCGGCGCTGGTGCTTAAAGACGCCAAGCCGCTGCCATCGTCCGATTGAGGTTTTAACGTGGATATTTCACTCTTTCTGAAAATGGCGGCGGACGCCGAGCCGGACCGCATCGGGCTGACCTGCGACGGCCGGAACTGGAGCTACGCCGCTTTGTGGAGCGCCGCCACGGGCGCCGCCGCCGAAATCACCAAAAGCGGCGCCGAGCATGTCGCCTTGCTGGATACCAGCAGCGAAGCCGCTCCCATCGCGCTGATCGGCGCGGCGCTGGCCGGCATTCCCTATTGCCCGCTGAACTACCGCCTCGCCGATGCCGATCTCGCGGCTCTGCTCCAACGCATAGAACCCGCCTACATCATCGGCGACACCGCGCGCGTGCTCAAGCTGGCGCCCTCCAGCACCCTGCACCATATCGATAAGGTCCTCACCCGCGAAGATTTCGTCAAGCGCGCGGAAGCCGCCGCCGACCCGGAGCGCGAAGCGGGCGAAGGCGAGGGCATCGCCGTGCAGCTCTTCACCAGCGGCACCACCGCCGCGCCGAAAGCTGCCATTCTCCGCCATTCCAACCTGGTCTCCTACATTCTCGGCACCGTGGATTTTGCCTCAGCCGACCCGTCTGAAGCCGCTTTGGTCAGCGTGCCGCCCTATCACATCGCGGGCATCGCGGCGTTGCTCAGCTCGATCTACGCCATGCGGCGGATTATTTTGCTGCCTTCCTTCGAGCCAAAAACCTGGATCGAACTCGCTGCCACGGAACAGCCGACCAACGCCTTCGTGGTCCCAACCATGCTCTCACGCATTGTCGAATCGCTGCGCGATCGCGCGGATGAGGCGGCGAAACTCTCCTCCTTGCGCGCCATCGCCTATGGCGGAGGCCGCATGCCGGTGGAACTCATCGCCTTGGCGCTGGAATTATTCCCCCAAACTGGCTTCACCAACGCCTACGGCCTCACCGAAACCAGCTCCACCATCGCTTTGCTCGGGCCCGAAGAACACCGCGCCGCCTTGTCCTCGGCCGATCCCGGCGTCAAGGCCCGGCTCGGCTCGGTCGGCAAGCCGCTGCCCACCATCGAACTCGAAATCCGCGACGAAGATGGCAAGGTCCTGCCGGCCGGTGTCGCGGGCGAAATCTATGTCCGCGGCGACCAGGTCTCCGGCGAGTACCGCGAGCGCAGCGCCTTGATCGCCGGCGGCTGGTTCCCCACCCGCGATGCCGGCTATCTGGATGAGGAAGGCTATCTGTTCCTTTCCGGCCGGGCCGATGACGTGATCGTGCGCGGCGGCGAGAACATCTCCCCCGGGGAGATCGAAGACGTGCTACTCTCCCATCCAGGCATCGCCGATGCCGCCGCGGTCGGCGTGCCCTCCACCGAATGGGGCGAAGCCGTTGCTGTGGCTATCACCGTCAAAGGCGAGGCGCCCACGGACGCGGAGCTGAAAACCCTGATCCGCGACCGCCTGCGCTCCTCCCGAGTTCCCGAAAAAATCCTGGTCGTGGAAGCGCTCCCCTATAACGAAATGGGCAAACTGCTCCGCCGCGAGGTCCGCCGCTTGTTTCAGTGAATAAATCGTAGGGCGGGCGGCGGGCTTTTGAAACCCCGTCATGCCCCGCGAAGGCGGGGCATGACGATTTTCCTTAAGCCGCCACAGACCTCATCCGCATGGAATTTCCCACCCCAAACCTCCTGATCCGCAACGCTGAACGCCTCACCGGCCAAACCACCGACATCCGCATCGCACACGGCCAAATCGCCGAGATCGGCACAAACCTCCCCGCCACCACCGAAACCATCATCGACGCCGCCTGCGGCCTGCTGCTCCCCGGCCTGCACGACCACCACATCCATATCGCCGCCACCGCCGCTGCCATGGAATCCGTCAAATGCGGTCCGCCCGAAGTCAAAAATGCCGATGCCCTGGCTATCGCCCTCAACCGGCCGGGCGCAGGCTGGCTGCGCGGCATCGGCTACCATGAAAGCGTCACCGGCGCCCTGATCGACCGGCATTTTCTCGACCGCATCAATCCCGCCCGCCCAATCCGCATCCAGCACCGAACCGGCCGCATGTGGATTTTCAACACCGCCGGCCTGAACCAGCTTCTCGCCGCCGAACCGCCGCCGGAATCCCTGGAGCGTGAAGCAGGCGATTATACCGGGCGGCTGTTCGATGACGATATTTTTCTCCGCCGCGCGCTGGGAGCTAACCTGCCGTCCTTCGCCGCCATCGGCGCCAAGCTCGCCAGCTACGGCATTACCGGCATCACCGAAATCAGCCCGGACAATGACGATTCCATCGCCGCGCATTTTGCCATCGAACATGCGAGCAGCGCGCTGCCGCAGCGGATCATCCTCGCCGGCCGGCAGAAACTTCGCGCCCCAGGCTTACCCAGCGGCCTAGGCCTCGGCCCGTTCAAAATTCATCTGCACGAAGCCCACCTCCCGGAATATGATGCAACCGTCGCCGCGATCCGCGCCGCCCATCAACGCAACCGCCCCGTCGCCGTGCATTGCGTCACCGAGGTCGAACTGGTCTTCACCCTTGCCGCCTTCCGCGAAGCCGGACGCATCCCGGGCGACCGCATCGAGCACGCCTCGGTCACACCGGCGGACTCGCTGGCCGAAATCGCGGCGCAAAACCTCATCGTCGTCACCCAGCCGCATTTCGTCACCGAACGCGGCGACGCCTATCGCGCAACCATCCCTGAGGCCGAGTGGCCGCATCTCTACCGACTTGCCTCCTTTCAGGCCGCCGGCATCGCCCTTGCAGCGGGCAGTGATTCCCCGTTTGGGTCACCTGATCCCTGGGCCGCCATGCACGCCGCCACCACCCGCCGCACTGCCCAAAGCGCTTTGCTTGGTCCAGACGAAGCCCTGACGCCTGAGGATGCCATTGCACTTTTCCTGAAGGACCCGGCCGATCTCAACCGCACCCGGACAATCTCCAGCGGCGGGCCCGCCGATCTTTGCCTACTCACGCAGAATTGGCGAGAATTACGGCAAAACCTCTCCACCGCCCGCATCCGCGCCACCTTCATCGGCGGCCGGCTCATCCAAAATCGCATCGATCAGCCCCAGCCGCAGAGCGGTTTGCGCGCCGATCCGCTTGCCCGATAACATCAGCGCCGCCGCGCGCTGCCGCCCCATGCGGCGTGGAACCGAAACGCAGCCGCCAAAACCTGGCAGAATCCCCATGCCTGTCTCGGGCAGTTGAAACCACGCATTCGCGCTCGCGGTGAGCCGCCCGGCAAAAGCCGCCATCTCCAGCCCGGACCCGACACAGCCACCTTGTACGTGAACGTCATAAATCTCCGCCCGCCGCGCCATCGGATAGGCGGGCAGCGTGACGCAGCGAATGGCATGCGCCTGCACCGGATCCCGCGTGGTGCCGAACTCGGCCAGATCCGCGCCCAAGCTGAAACATTTTCCCCGCCCCCGCAGCCGCACCTTGGTAATTCCGGGATCGAGCGCCGCCAGCGAAAACGCCTCAAACAGCGCATCTCGCATCTCTCGATCGATGGCATTCAGCGCTCCCGGCCGATCGATCAGCAAATTCAGCGTACCCGCCTCCCGCGAAACCCACAGGGTTCCGGACGGTGAAGGTAGGGCGGGCTTACAGCCCGCCAACCAGGCCGTGAACTCACGCCCTGCTTGCAAAGCCGCAAATGCCAGTGATTCGAGCGGAAGCGCCTGGACGGGCGGCAAGCCTTCGATCGCCCGCAGCAATTGCACCAGAACAGCACTGGCTTGCGGCGCTTGCCCAATCTTTTCAACAAGCAACGCAAGCGGCGCCACCTCACCTGCCAACACATCCGCCCGTGCCGCCTGGGCGTGCCCCGCCTCTCCAACCGCAATCACGGGCACCGGCGGCAGCGGCGCCAGTTCTGTATCTTCCGGCCAATCCGCCAGATCAACAATCAGCAGCGGCCGGCGATCGCCGCGCCAGTCGGATTGCAGCATCCAGGGTTCCAGCTTGCAGCCGTCCATGGCCAAACTCTACCGACCAGGCGGTAGCGCGGCAATTGCGCTCAGGATAACGACCAGGATAACCCTGGCCGCATGCAATCCCCCTCCAACCGCCTCGCCTCGGCGCATGCGCAGTCCTTGCTGGCCATGCTGGGTGTAACGGCCGCGCCGCTGGTTGCCAGCGACCATCCCGCTTTGGCCTGGCGCCGTTCCGGCCTGATGCAAGTCACCGGCGCGCCGGACGGCCCCGGGCGCGTCGCACCTGTCGCGCTCACCACCGCAGCGGATGGCGCGCTCGCCGCCCTGAAGTTTCTTGTGCCGGCGCAGAACCTGCCCGCAAACGGCGCAATGTTATTGGGTGAGCGCGCCCGCCTGCTCGGCCTGAAGCGCCAGGGGTCGGTTTCTCCCAATGGCAGTTGCCATTTGCTGCCAAGCAGCGACGGCCATATCGCCCTCAACCTGCCGCGCCGGGAGGATTGGGAACTGATCCCCGCATTGCTGGGCGAGCAAGCCGGGGACTGGACAGAACTGGCGCGCATCGTGGCACAGCGCGAATCCGCCGCCTTGCTCGCCCAAGGCCGGTTGCTGGGTCTGGCGCTCGCCGCCGACGCCGCGCCCACGGCCACGCCGCCGCCCTTCAAAATCGACCGCCTGGCGCCGCCGCGCATACAAGCGCCCACGCCATTGGTCATCGACCTCTCAGCGCTCTGGGCCGGACCACTCGCCGCATCGCTCCTGCAAATGGCCGGCGGCCGAATCATCAAGGTCGAGAGCGCCACCCGCCCGGACGGCGCGCGCAACGGCAATCCAGATTTCTTCAACCTGCTCAATGCCGGCAAGGAGAGCATCACGCTGGATTTCCGCGACCCGCAACATCTCCGGCGCCTGCGCGAACTGATCGCCGCCGCCGACATCATCATCGAAAGCTCCCGTCCCCGCGCTCTGGCAGCCCTTGGCATCCAGGCGGAGCGGGAAGCAGCGCGCGGCGCCACCTGGATTTCCATCACTGCCCATGGCCGAACCGGCGATGCCGCCAACTGGATCGGCTTCGGCGACGATGCCGCCATCGCCGGCGGATTGGGCGCCGTCATGCGCCGGGGCTGGGGCGAATCACTTTTCGCCGGCGACGCCATCGCCGACCCGCTCACCGGCATCACCGCGGCTTTGGCCGGCTGGGCAGGATTTTGCGCCGGCGGCGGCGTCCTGGTCTCGCTGGCACTGACGGATGTCGTTGCGCATGCCAGCGCATTGCACGAAGCCACAGCAGAGGAACTCAAGTCCTGGCAGGCGCTGGCCGAGGCCGACGACCGGAAGCTCTACCCCCTACGCCAGCCCGTGATTTAAACCACGGCCCGGCGGTACAAATGCCAGCTCGCATGGCCCAGCGTCGGCAACACAATCACAATCCCCAGCAACAACGGAATCGCGCCGCCGACCAGCCCGATCACCACTATTGCGCCCCAGCCCAGCACCAGGAACGGATTGCGCGCCATCGCCCGCACGGAAATCGCGATCGCCTGGCTGGCGCTGATCGGCCGGTCCAGCACCAGCGGAAAGGAGATGAAAAACACCGCCAGCGACAGCACCGCAAACACCGCCCCGGTCGCGCAGCCTATGAGGATCAGGGTCCAGCCCGCCCGGGTGTCGAGCACCCG
>JAMFRY010000112.1 GCA_026225015.1 Alphaproteobacteria bacterium | reverse complement strand
CGTGGGTTTGAATGCACTGGTGATCTCGATTGCCGCGGTGATCGGGCCCTCTCTGGCATCGGCCATCCTTGCCGCCGCAACCTGGCCCTGGCTGTTCGCCGTGAATGTGCCCACCGGGCTTGGCGCGCTGGCCGTCGGTTTTTTTGCATTGCCGGAGAACCCTAAATCCGGCGGAAGGCTGGATGCGATCTCGACACTGCTCAACATCGCCGCCTACGGCCTCATTATTCTGGGGCTCGATCTGTTGACTCGCGGCGGACATATTGCAAGCGGGGCGCGCGGGCTGGGCACTGCCGGGATTGCGGCCGGCATGCTGGCGGGCTGGCTGCTGGTGCACCGCTCACTACCGCAGGCGCAGCCGTTGATTCCGATCGACCTGCTGCGCAGCCGGTTATTCTCCTTAACGATTGCAACCTCCATCGCCTCCTTTACGGCGCAGATGCTGGCTTTTGTGGCGCTGCCGTTTTTCTTTCAAACAGTCATGCATCGAAGCCAGGTGCAGACCGGGCTGCTGATGACGGCCTGGCCGCTGGCGGTCGGCGTGTCGGCGCCGATTGCCGGCCGGCTGGCAGACCGCTATCCCGCCGGGTTGCTCGGCGGATTTGGTCTGGCTTTGCTTGGCGCCGGTCTATGGCTGCTCGCCGCGCTTGGCCCCGCGGCTTCGACAACCGAAATTCTTTGGCGCATGGCGATTTGTGGCTGGGGCTTCGGGTTCTTCCAGGCGCCGAATAATCGAACCCTGCTCAGCGCCGCACCGAAATCACGCGCTGGCGCTGCCGGCGGCATGCTCGCCACGGCTAGGCTTACCGGGCAGACCGCCGGCGCAGCGCTCGCCGCCATGCTGTTCGGACTTACCCTGCATGGACCGGAATTTTCACTATGGCTGGGCGCCGCCGTTGCTGCCGGCGGCTGCGCCGTAAGCCTGTTGCGGCTGACGCGCCAGCAACTCGCCTGAAGCAGCGCGGCTTATGGCCACTTACCGCGGCGGAAAATAAACAACCTCGCTGTCCTTTTGGTAGATTTTAGAAATTTATTCGGTATAAGTTAATAATTTAGAAAATATAACTAAAATTTACGCAAAAAAATTTCTTTATTGACGATGGACTTAATAGAGATAGTTTGGGCCCTTCGCAGCACCGGAACTGACGTCAGGCGGTCAGTTCCGGTGCTGCGAAGTGTTGTTCAAGCTATCCGACTGAAATGGGATCCATGGTCACCCGACGCCGAATTGCCGTTTCGCTAGCCAGTCTGCCAGCAATAGGTCTGCCTGCAATGGGTCTGTGGCGATCATCAAGCCCCGGCGCGGCTGGCGGCTTCGATCGGCGCTCTGTTGCGCGGTTGCGCGAGCCTGACTGTTCATCGCGGTAAACCCAAGGAGCGTGTTTTGGATTACGTGGAAGACCGATTTTCCTCCCATCGGATTGCGGGCATCGCCTTTGTGGCGTTGCTGCATGTCGTCATCATCTATGCGCTGGTCAGCGGGTTGGGCGAACAGGTTGTGCAGGTGCTGCACAAGCCGCTGCAGGCCAAGATCATTCAGGAGGTGAAACCACCCCCACCCCCGCCACCCCCGCCGCCGCCGCAACTGGTGCAGCCGCCCCCGCCCTTCATCCCGCCGCCGCTGGTACAGATCGCACAGCCTCCCCAGCCGGTGCCAGTGATCGCCGAGGTGACACATGTGGCGCCGGTGGCGCCGCCGCCGAAGCCCGTGCCCGCGATCCGTTCCGGCGCCGGGCTGGACCCCAACCAAACCTGCACGCCGCCGGAATATCCCGAACAGGCCGAGGATATGGAACAGACCGGCACCACCGTGATGCAATTCCTGATCGGCCCAGACGGCGAGGTCATCAGCAGCCGGGTAGCGGTTTCCAGCGGCCACGAATCCCTGGACGACGCGGCGATCAGGGCATTGTCGGAATGTAAGTTCAAACCCGCCATCGGCGCGGATGGCAAGCCCCAGGAAGCCTGGACCAGCATCCGTTATCTTTGGCAGCTCAACTAGTTTCGTATTCAAATTCAAGTCGCAAATTGGAGTAAGTAAAATGAAGTCAGTCAAGCGCCTTCCAACCGCCG
>JAMFRY010000111.1 GCA_026225015.1 Alphaproteobacteria bacterium | reverse complement strand
GCGGCCGTTATGGTAGCGCAAAATTTAAGAATACCGTCTTCGCTGCGAAGACGGTCATCATCAAAAAAGGCTGGAGCCCGAAATTTGGCCCGCCCCCCCCACAAACCCCCGCGCAGTACCCAGCGTCATGAATGACGCAGGGTACTAGCGTGAAGCCTGCGCAGCCAGCGCGATATAATTCACGCCGGTATCCCGGCTGATTCGGAAACTGCCGGTGAACGGCGAAAAACTTAGCCCGGCAATATCCGTCATTCGCAGATGGCTGGCACGGCACAGCCCGGCGAGTTCCGCCGGCGTTACAAAATGCTTCCAGTCATGCGTGCCGACCGGCAGCAGGCGGAGCAGATACTCGGCGCCGAGTTTGGCGGTGACATAGGAACGCGCCGTGCGGTTTAGGGTGGAGAGAAATAGCAGCCCTCCCGGTTCCAGCTTCTCCGCCAAAGTGGCGATGAAGGCCGCCGGATCGGCGACATGCTCGATCACCTCCAGCGCGGTGATCACCTGGAATTTCTGCGGACCCAGTTCTTCCGCCGAGCCGGCCTGGTAGGTGAGCGGCAGGTTTTGGCCCTCGGCATGTGCCTGGGCCGCGGCAATGGCTTGCGCCGAGGCGTCCAGGCCAAGCACGTTGCATCCCGCTTTCGCCAGAGATTCGGAAAGCAGTCCCGCGCCGCAGCCGATATCGAGCAGCCTTATCCCGGAGCAGCCGCCAAATCTGGCGGCGATCCTTTTGGTGATCCAGGCGCTCCGCACCGGGTTCATCATGTGCAAGGGCCGCATCGGCCCGGACTTGTCCCACCAGCTTCTGGCCAGTGCCCCGAATCGGGCGATTTCCTCCGGCTTCACGGAATTCGGGAAAGATGAGCCTTGTTGCGCCTGCATTGCCGAACCTCCTGGTGATGGCTATGTGACGCCCCCGTTTGCTTTAAACAAGGTGCTTTGAGGGTCAGGTTTGATGGCGCGTATCGTGATGAAATTCGGCGGCACCTCGGTCGCCGATCTGGACCGGATCAGAAATGTGGCGGCACGCGTCAAGCGCGAGGTGGATGCCGGAAATCAGGTGGCCGTGGTGGTCTCGGCGATGGCGGGCGCCACCAATCAGCTGGTCGGCTGGTGCGAGGCACTTTCGCCTCTATTCGACGCCCGCGAATACGACGCCGTGGTCGCCACCGGCGAGCAGGTCACCGCCGGGCTGCTGGCGATTGCGTTGCAGAGCATCGGCATCGAAGCGCGCTCTTGGGCGGGCTGGCAGATTGCCGTGGACACCGACGGCCAGCATGGCAAGGCCCGGATCAACGGCATCGAAGGCGAGGTGCTGATCGAGCGCCTGAGCCGGGGCCAGGTTCCGGTGGTCGCCGGCTTCCAGGGCATCGGCCCGGATAACCGCATTACCACGCTCGGCCGCGGCGGCTCCGATACCTCGGCGGTCGCCTTGGCGGCGGCGTTGAAAGCGGATCGCTGCGATATTTATACCGATGTGGACGGCATTTACACCACCGATCCGAGAATCGTGCCGAAGGCCAGAAAACTCGCCAAAATCACCTATGAGGAGATGCTGGAATTAGCCTCGGTAGGGGCAAAGGTGTTACAGACCCGTAGTGTCGAACTGGCGATGAAGGAGCGGGTTCGGGTCCAGGTGCTATCGAGCTTTTCCGATGCGCCGGGAACGATGGTTGTTGATGAGGATGAGATTGTGGAACAGGAAATCGTTGCCGGCATTGCCTATTCGCGCGATGAAGCCAAGGTCACGGTGCGGCGCGTGCCAGACAAACCCGGCATCGCAGCCGCCATTTTCGTGCCGCTGGCCGAGGCCAATATCAATGTGGACATGATCGTCCAGAACGTCTCCGAGGATGGGACCACCGATATGACCTTCACGGTCGGCAAAACCGATCTCGCCAAGGCGCAGGCGACCCTGGAAGCGGTGCGCGGCGCCATCGGCTATGCAGAATTTTCTACGGACAAGGATGTTGCGAAAATCTCGGTTGTCGGCGTGGGCATGCGCAGCCATGCGGGGGTGGCCGGCACCATGTTCAAAACTCTGGCGGATCGGGGGATCAACATTCAGGTGATTTCGACCAGCGAAATCAAGGTGAGCGTGCTGATCGCCGCGGAATATACCGAACTGGCGGTGCGGGCGCTGCACGGCGCCTATGACCTTGATGCTCAATAATCCCCAGCCCCGCGAGGCCCCCGCGGCAGAGCCGCAAAAGCTCAACGCGGCGGCACGGTTCGAGGCCCTGCAGGCGCGGGGCACGGAATTTCTGGGAACCGAACTCGCCATATTGGGCGGGGCGATGAGCTGGGTGAGCGAGCGGCATCTGGTGGCCGCGATTTCCAATGCCGGCGGGTTTGGCGTGATCGCCTGCGGCGCCATGCCGCCGGCACTACTGGAGGCGGAAATCGCCGCGACCCAGGCGCTTACGGACAAGCCTTTCGGCGTCAATCTGATCACCATGCACCCGCAACTGGATGATCTGGTGCAGGTTTGTTTGCGGGCCAAGGTGAGCCATATCGTGCTCGCCGGCGGCATCCCGCCCGGCCCGGCTTTGCGCGCCGTGAAGGATGGCGGCGCCAAATTGATCGCCTTCGCCCCGGCTCTGGTAATGGCGCAGCGTCTCGTCAAAACCGGCGCCGATGCGCTGATCATCGAAGGCTCGGAGGCGGGCGGCCATATCGGCCCGGTATCGCTTAACGTTCTGGCACAGGAAATCCTGCCGCATATCCGGGAGATCCCGGTTTTCGTGGCGGGCGGGCTGGGGCGCGGCGAGGCGATCCTCTCATATCTGGAAATGGGCGCGTCCGGCGCGCAGCTTGGCACAAGGTTTGCCGCCTCGGCCGAGAGCATCGCGCATCCGAATTTCAAGAATGCCTTCATCAAAGCGCGCGCCCGTGATGCGGTGGCTTCCATCCAGCTTGATGAGAATTTCCCGGTCATTCCCGTGCGCGGGCTGGCCAATCCGGGCACCCGGAATTTTCTGGTCTACCAGAAGGAAATCCTCGCGAAATTCCAGGCAGGGGAACTGGATAAGACCGAGGCGCAGCTTGCCATCGAACATTTCTGGGCCGGCGCGTTGCGGCGCGCTGTGATCGAAGGTGATGTCGAAGGCGGCTCGGTGATGGCCGGACAATCGGTGGGCATGGTCACCGCCATTCAGCCGGTCGCGGAAATCCTGCAGGAGCTGAAGGCGCAGGCGATCGCGGCGCTCATGGCCAGGGGGAATCAGTTTGTGGATCGGCCCGCCAGTTCTCTCTCCGCGAGTCCTCTTTCCGCCGGAACTGCACGTGCCCAAGGATTTTGAACCCGGCGTAAAACCTCGGCCCAAGCGTGCCACGCGCATGAGCGACACCAGGCGGCTGTTCGCCCGCTTGCGTGAGGCTCTGGCCTCTGGCGCCGCCAGCCTGCCGGATATTGCCAGCCTGGTCGCCAAGGAACTGCCGGCCGATGCCTGCGCGATCTACGTAACGCGGGCCGGCGAATTTCTCGAACTGGCGGCCACTTACGGGTATAATATCAGCGCGGTGGGGCGGGTAAAACTGCGGCTGGGCGAGGGGATCATCGGCGCGGTGGCCGCCTCCGGCGATGCGCTCAATCTGCCGGACGCGCAAAACCACCCGCGTTTTGCCTATCGCACCGAAATGGGCGAGGAACGTTTCGCGGCCCTTCTGGCCATGCCGGTGAAACGTGCCGGACGGATTTTGGGCGTGGTCGCGGTGCAGAATGAGCAGCCGCGGATGTTTTCGCAAATGGAAGTGGAATCGGTCGCCACGGTCGCCATGTTGCTGGCGGAAATCCTTTCCCGCGCCGGGGCGACCAACCTGCCGGAGGAAGGCTTCAGCAACAGCCTGCCGCGCCGCTATGCAGGCCACGTGCTCTCTGCCGGCATCGCGCGCGGGCCGATATTGCCCTACGGCGCGGCAGGCCCCATCGCCCAATTATTGACCGACGATCCGGCCGGCGAGCTTAAACGCCTGGACCGCGCCGTGGATATGGCGAATGCGACGCTGGATGGCTTGATCGCCGCCTCCCTTCCCGGCGGCAACGCCCCGCGCGACGTGCTGGACGCCTATCGCATGGTGGCGCAAAGCGCCGGCTGGCTGGGCCGGGTGAAGGAGGCCATCAATGACGGGCTGACGGCCGAAACCGCGGTCGACAAAATCGCCCGCGAATTGCGCGAGCGCATGCGCCGGATTGCCGACCCCTATCTGCGCGAGCGCCTGGCCGATATCGAGGACATGATTGGCCGGCTGATGGTGGCATTGGGTGGCGCCAAGCCCAAGCCGGAACGCGCCGATGGGGCCATTCTATTGGTACGGCGCTTGGGGCCGGCGGATTTGCTGGATTGGCATTCCCGCGGCATTGCCGGTGTGGCCATCGAGGAGGCCAGCCCCTCCGGCCATGCCGCGATCCTCGCCCGCGCGCTTGATTTGCCGGCATTGCAGGTGGATCGCGGCGCCGTGGAAGCCGGCAATGAAGGCGATGAGGCCCTACTGGACGCGGAAGGCGCGACGCTGATTCTGCGGCCGGAGCCGGACGTGGTTCAGGTTTATAATCGGGCGCTTGAGGCCCGTTCGGTGCGCGCCGCCGCTTTGCAAGCCTATCGCGACAAGCCGGCCATCACCAAAGACGGGTTTTGCCTGAAACTGATGCTCAATGTCGGGCTGGCGATGGAGCTGGACCAGTTGGAACGCACCGGCGCCGACGGCATCGGCCTGTACCGCACTGAAATTGCAGCATTGGCCTCCGGCGGCATCCCGGACGTGGCGGGCCAGGCGGCGGAATATGGCAGGGTAATGGACCGCGCCAAAGGCCTGCCCGTGCAGTTCCGCACCTTGGATCTCGGCGCCGACAAGCTGCTGCCCGGCGAAAGCAGCCAGGGCGAGGAGAATCCCGCCATGGGCTGGCGCTCGCTGCGGGTGGGCCTGGACCGGCCGGCGATTTTGCGCCGCCAGTTGCGGGCCTTGCTGCTGGGCGCGCAAGGGAGGCCGCTTTCCATCATGTTCCCGATGGTGGCCACCGTGGAGGAATTCCGCGCCGCCCGCGATCTGCTGGAGGCGGAGGCCGCCCGCGTCCGGCCGGCGCCTTCAAGCCTGCTGGCCGGCACGATGATCGAAGTGCCTTCCCTGCTGTTTCAGCTCCCCGGCCTGCTGGCGGAGGCCGATTTTGTTTCCGTTGGCACCAACGACCTGATGCAGTTCCTGTTTGCCGCCGATCGCGGTACCCCGGAACTGGCCAACCGCTATGATACCCTCTCCGCCCCGGTGCTGGAGTTGATGGAGCGGCTGGTTGTGGCCTGCGAAGAGGCGCAGGTGCCGCTTTCGGTCTGCGGCGAGGCGGCCGGCCGGCCTTTGGATGCGCTGGCCTTCGCCGCTGTCGGCGTGACAACCTTGTCGATGTCAGGTAATGCGATCCTGCCCGTAAAGGCGCTGCTGGCGGAGACCGACCTTAGCACATTCCGGCCGATTTTGCGAGACTTGCGGCGCTCCGGGGCCGCCGGGGGCAGCATCCGGGAGCCGCTTACGGGCTGGGCACGCGAGCATAATCTGCCGGTGTAGCGGCCGGCGGAACGGATGGGGTTAGAATGCCGCTAGACGGAATTAGCAATGAGCGCACAGAATAGCCATAATAACCTGATCGATCCGGATGCTTCCCGCGCGGCGCCACCGCCGGTAGTGACGGCGTCCGTCAGTGCGGCGCCCGTCGGCATAGTGCCCTTGGGGACGGCCCCCGTTGGCACGGCGCGAATCGGCGCTGAATTGCGCCAGGTACGCGAGCGGGCCGGCTGGAAACTTGCGGACGTGGCAGCGGAATTGCGTATCCGGGAGACCTATCTCGACGCCATTGAACGCGGCGAGCTGGAAGCACTGCCGGGCCCGGCCTATCAGATCGGCTTTGTGCGCGCCTATTCGCAAATCATGGGCCTGGACGGCAACGAAATCCTCCGCCGCTTCCGGGCCGAGGGTCTGGGCGCGGCAAAGAAGCCCGAGCTGAGTTTTCTCGCCCCAGTGCCCGATCGCGCGGTGCCGAGCGGTGCGATCGTGCTGCTAGGAATCGTGCTGCTGCTGGTGGGTTACGGGTTGTGGTTTCTGCATACGGAAACCGACCAGACAATGGCGGACTTGGTGCCAGCGGTGCCAACGGAATTGGCGCCCCTGGCACTGCCGCCTGCCCCGCAGACCAAGCCGTCAGCGGGGCAAATGGCGCAGCCGGTCCAACCCGTTAAGACCCCAATCGCCGCTTCCGGCACAGTCGCCGGCGCCGCGCCGGCGCCAGGCACCGCAACCTCGACGACGCTAACAACGCCACCCGCGCCGCCTTCTGGCGCAACGCAAGCTGCCCCGGGAGCGGCCGTGCTGAGCGCGGAGCCGGCCGGCAAAGCCATATTGGCAACCGGCGATAGCTGGGTTGAAGTGAAAGATGCCTCCGGCAACATCCTGTTCAGCCGGCTGATGCGTGAAGGCGATACATGGCCTGTCCCCGATTTGCCTGGCCTTACCATGACCTCGGGCAATGCCGGCGGCACGGAAATAGCCGATCACGCAACCACCACCCCGCCTTTGGGCGCGGCCGGCACGGTGGTGCGTAATTATGCGTTGACGCCCGCCCAAGCAACGCCGCCAAACCCCGCCAAAGCAGCCCCTTGAATGCCCCCCCTCTTGAACGCCCCCCCTTGAACGATTCGGAGAGTTTATGAACTACCGCGAATACCAGCAGATCACCCGCCGCAAATCGCGACAGATCAGCGTCGGCAATGTGAAAGTGGGCGGGGACGCGCCGGTCTCAGTGCAGACCATGACCAATACGCTGACGACCGATATCGAGGGAACGATCGCGCAAATCCTGCGCGCCGAAGCCGCCGGGGTGGATATCGTGCGGGTCTCCTGCCCGGATGAGGAAAGCACCGCGGCGCTGAAACATATCGTGCCCAGAGTGAATGTTCCGATCGTTGCGGATATTCATTTCCACTACAAGCGCGGCATCGAGGCGGCGCAGGCGGGCGCTGCCTGTTTGCGGATCAATCCCGGCAATATCGGCGCCCAAGCGCGGGTGCGCGAAGTCATCGCCGCGGCGCGCGACTATAATTGCTCGATGCGCATCGGCGTAAATGCGGGTTCGCTGGAGCGGCACCTGCTGGAAAAATACGGCGAACCCAACCCGGAAGCGCTGGTGGAAAGCGCCCTGGAACATGCCAAAATCCTGCAGGACAATGATTTCCACGAATTCAAGATCAGCGTGAAAGCATCGGATGTGTTCATGGCGGTCGCCGCCTATCAGCAATTGGCGGAAGTCTGCGACCATCCGCTGCATATCGGCATCACCGAAGCCGGCAGCAAACGCGCCGGCACGGTGAAATCCTCGATCGGCCTGGGCTCGCTGCTCTGGGCCGGCATCGGCGATACCATGCGCGTCTCACTCTCCGCCGAGCCCGAGGAAGAGGTGCTGGTGGGTTGGGATATCTTGAAGTCGCTCGGCATTCGACACCGTGGCGTGCGTATTATTTCATGCCCCTCCTGCGCCCGGCAGGGTTTCAACGTGATCAAAACCGTCGAGACGCTGGAAGAACGCCTGGCGCATATCAAAACGCCGATCACGCTTTCCATCATCGGCTGCGTGGTGAACGGCCCCGGCGAGGCGCTGATGACTGATCTCGGCCTCACCGGCGGCGGTAATGGCAAGCACATGATCTACGCGGCGGGCAAAACCGACCATACGATCGATGGCGGGGATATGGTTGAGCATATCGTCGAGCTGGTGGAGAAAAAGGCGGCTGCGCTGGAGGCGGAAAAGACGCTGGAAAAACAAGCCGCCGAGTAGAAGACGCAGGGCTCTGCCCTGCACCCGCCGGGGCCTGCAGGCCCCGGACCCCCGTTACTTTTTGTTGGACCAACAATGGCAAACGCTTTGCAGCCAGTTCGTGGCACCCGTGATTTAATCGGCGAAGATGCCGCCCGGCACACGCATGTCGTGGACACCGCGCGGCGGATCACCGCACTTTATGGGTTCTCCGAATGGCAGACACCGATATTTGAAGACACAAAAGTCTTCTCGCGAACGCTGGGAGAAACCTCCGATGTCGTCACCAAGGAAATGTATACCTTCGACGATCGCGGCGGCGATTCCATCACCCTGCGGCCGGAAGGCACCGCCGGAATATGCCGGGCGCTGATGACCAACGGCCTTACGCAAACCCTGCCGCAAAAGGTGTTCTACGCCGGCCCGATGTTTCGCTACGAGCGACCGCAAAAAGGCCGCTACCGGCAATTCCACCAGATCGGCGTCGAATTGCTCGGCCCGACGATTCCTCTGGCGGATGCGGAAGTCATCGCCTGCGGCTGGGAAATTCTCCAAGCGCTCGGCATCGCGAAGGATGTGATGCTGAACGTCAACACGCTCGGCGATGCCGAATCCCGGCAGAATTACCGTTCGGTGCTGGTAGAATATTTCTCCGGCTTTGCCACGTCGCTCTCGGAAGATAGCAAGATCCGGCTTGAGAAAAATCCGTTGCGTATCCTGGATTCCAAGGACGAAGGCGATCGAAAGATCGTTGGAGGTGCGCCGAGAGCGTTTGATTATCTGTCGGAGGCTGCCGCGACATTCTATGATGGACTGAAGCGGCAGCTTGGTTATTTCGGCGTCCCGTTCATCGAGAATTCCAGCATCGTGCGTGGCCTCGATTATTATAACCATACCGCTTTTGAATTCGTCACCACCGCTTTGGGCGCGCAGGGCACGGTAATGGCCGGCGGACGCTATGATGGCTTAGTGGAGCAGATGGGCGGCCCGAATGTGCCGGGCATCGGCTGGGGTGCGGGCATCGACCGTCTGGCGATGTTGCTGGAGCAACCGCCTCTATCCCCGCCAGCAATCATTGTCATCGGGGCTGAACGTGCGATCGAGATTGCCAGCTATTTGCGCCAGCACGGCGTGAAGGCTGAAATCGCCTTTCAGAACAATTTGAAAAACGCGCTGAAATTCGCCAATCGGGTCAACGCGAAATGGGCCGTCATTGCCGATCCTGATCGCTTGCAGGTGAAGAATCTTGAAGATGGCTCGCAGACCGAAAGCGCTTTAGAAGCGTTGCCGGGCCGGTTCAAAGAATAAATATGTGAACCATCCTCATGATAAAGCTGCATTATTCGTGACCCCTTTAGCTCAACGGCGTCATGCCCGGCGAAGGCCGGGCATCCACGACTTTTTCAGCTTCCAAATATTCAGAAGAGCGTCAACGATTTCGGCGGCTGGAACCATACCGATCTGCATTGAGGCTAACACACCGGCCCCTTTCGCGCCCCCGAAGGAAAGTCGTGGATGCCCCGCCTTCGCGGGGCATGACAATGGGGCGGGCAGAGCGTCGCAGTTAACTCGGGTTGACCTATGAGCTTCGAGCACAAACTCGACCGGATACTGAGCCGCGCGGAGGAATTGCGGTTCATGTTATCGGGCGCGCTGGGTGGCGAGGCTTTTGTGAAGGCGTCGAAAGAACTTTCGGAATTGGAGCCGATCGAGGCGCGCATTCAGCAATTGCGCAATGCAGAACAGGCCAGGGCCGAAGCGGAAACGATGCTGGCCGACCCGGAAATGAAGGGGCTCGCCGAGTCGGAACTGGAGACACTCAAGCAGGCATTGCCGGAGCTGGAGATGTCGCTGCGTCTGGCCTTGCTGCCGAAGGATGAGATGGATGACCGCTCCGCCATTCTGGAAATCCGCCCGGCGGCCGGCGGGGACGAGGCCGGGTTATTCGCTGCAGAACTGTTCCAGGCCTATCAGAAATATGCCGGCCTGCATGGCTGGCGCTTCGAGGTGATGGAATATGGCGAGAGCGAGCTTGGCGGCTTGAAGGAAGGCATTGCCGAGATCACCGGAAAATCGGTTTTCTCCAAGCTGAAATTCGAATCCGGCGTGCATCGCGTGCAGCGTGTGCCGTCCACGGAAACGCAAGGCCGTATTCATACCTCCACCGTGACCGTTGCCGTTCTGCCGGAAGTGGAGGAGGTGGACGTGCAAGTAAATGAGAGCGACCTCCGCATCGATGTCTATCGCGCATCCGGCGCCGGCGGCCAGCATGTGAACAAAACCGAGAGCGCGGTGCGGATCACGCATCTTCCCACCGGCATTGTTGTTGCGATGCAGGAAGAGCGCAGCCAGCATAAAAACCGCGCCAAAGCCATGAAGATCCTGCGCGCCCGCATGTATGAGGCGCAGCGTTCCAGCCTGCACGCCACCCGCGCCGCCGACCGCAAGGGCCAGGTTGGCACCGGCGATCGTTCCGAGCGCATCCGCACCTATAATTTCCCGCAAGGCCGCGTGACCGACCACAGAATCAATCTTACCTTGCATAAGATCGATCGCATCATGCTGGGCGAAATGGACGACATCATCGATGCCTTGATCGCCGAGGATCAGGCCTCCAGGCTCGCTGCCGATTTATGAAAACATCAACATGAAAACACCCCAGGCCGTGCAGGATATCGCGGCGCGGCTTGAAGCTGTGGGAATTGAAGATGCCAGACGCGAGGCGCGAATCCTCCTGGCCGGGGCGTTAGGCCTGGATGCGGCCGGATTGCTGTTACTGACCGACGTGCCGCAAGCCGCCTTTGAGATGCAACTCGCCCGGCGCGAGAAACGCGAGCCTTTGGCCTATATTCTGGGAAGAAAAGAGTTCTGGGGCATGGAATTCGAGGTCTCTGCCGCCACGCTGATTCCGCGGCCGGATAGTGAAACATTGATCGAAGCCGCCACGGCAGCGCTGCCGGAACGAAACCAGGTCACACAGGTTCTTGATCTCGGCACCGGCACGGGCTGTTTGCTGTTGGCGGCGTTGAGCGAATTTCGCCAGGCCTTCGGCATCGGCATCGATCTGTCACCGCAAGCCGCTGCGCTCGCTGCGCGCAATGCGAGGAGGTTGGATCTGGCGGATCGATGCGCGTTCATCGCCGGAAATTGGGCAAATTCGGTGCAGCAAAAATTTAACCTGATTTTGAGCAATCCGCCTTATATTGCGTTGCAGGATTTACCGGGGCTGATGCCGGAAGTCGCCCGATTTGAGCCGCTAACGGCGCTGGCTGGCGGGGGTGATGGCCTTGCCGCCTATCGGCAGATTTTCGATGTTTTGCCCCGATTATTGAACGAATCCGGAATTGCTGTTATAGAATTGGGTGCCGGTCAGGCGGGGCAGGTGGGCGCTTTGGCCAGCAAAGCCGGTTTAAAGGCCGAAATTGGTAAAGATCTTGCGAATATAGCCCGTGTTCTGATCATTCGGGCTTGAAGTTCTGCCAGGATGAAATAACATTTGGCAGAAGGCGCGGTAACCGCTAAGCACAACTCTGTACGGCGCGGTTGGCCCCGAGTTCTAGTAAATCTTGTTCTGGGAAATCTTGAATTCTAAATTCTGGTTTTTAATCTGGATTTTTAATCTTTATTTTCCGGGGCCTTGATTTTTTCGGACCTTGATTTTTTACCATCGCCGGTTCGGGCAAGGTGGAGTTCCAAGTGGAGTTCCAAGTGGAGTTACCCTGGCCCTGCAAAGCAATCTTACGAGGATGAGCGAGACCTTATGAATATGAAGCGAATGCGAGGCCGCAACCATCGCCCGAATGGCGGTGGCGGCGGCGGTGGCGGGAATACTGGCAGCGGTTTCCGCAACCAGCAAAACGGCATCCCGTTAAACCGGAACCATGTTTTTGATTCGTCCGGCCCCGAGATGCGGGTTCGCGGCACCGCCCAGCAGCTTTATGAGAAATATCAGCAGCTTGCCCGCGATTCCTTCAGCAATGGTGACCGTGTTACCGGCGAGTCCTATTATCAGCACGCCG
>JAMFRY010000110.1 GCA_026225015.1 Alphaproteobacteria bacterium | reverse complement strand
GCGATCTGCTGCGCGCTGATTGCCGCGGTGCCGGTCTTCAGCCCGGTTGATTGACCAGGCGTCAGCTTCGCCGAAAGCAGCGGGCCGGGATCATTTTGGGTGATCGTGAAAATCCGCGGCGTTGCTTCCGCGTTGCCACTCTTATTCAGCACGAAATCGGCTTCCAGCGTCATCGTCAGGCTGCCGCCCGCAGCGCCGGGCCCGCCGGCGGCCGCGAGCAGCGTGCCATCGTTATAAATACCTTCCTCCGAGTTGATCGAAATCGATCCGCCCGCCCCTGCCACCGGAATGGGCTGATCAACCGGCTGCGCGGTGGCGATCGCCGTGCGCAGCGCGGAACCGGCAATCTCATCCGTGGCGGCACTCCCCGAGGCCTCCACGATCGCGCCCTGGCGAATAATGACCGCAGCGGTGGAGTTGGCGGTGCCACCGGGGACTGCGCTCCCCAGGGAGATCGTCCCCCCGGAAGGCGCCAGGCTGGTTTGGTTGCCGCCGGCGTTTGCAAAGCTGACGGATTGGCCGCTGGCATTCAGCGTAGCATTGGGGCCAAGCCAGATCGAAACCGTTCCTGGTGGCAGCGCCACGTTGGTCCCGGAAGGTCCCGCGCCGGGGCCGGGGCTGAACAGGCTGGTCGCGCTGATCGTGCCGCTGGGCGCGCTGAGGCTGCCATCAATGGTGAGCTGGCTAAGCGATTGCAGCGCGATCGACTGTAGGGGATCCACATTGATCGCAGCACCTGCGCCAATGTCGAGCGTGGTGGCTCGAATAAACTTGCCAAGGGTGGTGGCGTTGATTTTGGTGCCGTTCGAAGTGTCGTTGAGAAAGCTCGGATCGGTGGAAACAATGCCAGACGGCGAGACCATTTGCGCGCTGAAACTGGCGCCGGGGCGCTGGGTAATCGCGGAATCGGTGCTGTTGGGGGTATATAACGGATCAAGCGCGACCGTGAATGCCGCTGCCGGGGAAGCGCCGGTCGGCGTTGAAAGGGTCGCCGCGGTGACCTGATAGGTTGGCTCCGTCACGTTGACCACGGTGCCAGGCGCCACCGTGATGTTGCCGGAGCTCTGCAGGTTATAGGCGGAAAAGCCCTGGGTGAAGAATGCCGGGTCGAGCCAGACCAAAGCGGGATTTACCGTCGCTGGCGCTAGATCGGAGATCAGATAGGATGGGGCGAGCAACGTCAGCGCGCCGCCTTCGGTAGCACCTGTCGATTCCAGCTTGCCGTGGAGCGTGAGGTTGCCTTTGTAAATCTGGGTCAGGTTGCTCTGCGTGTCGGCCTCGAGCGTGATGGCGCCGCCAGCGCCGCCCGTGACCTTGTGGGAGAGGCTTACATAGCCGCCGGCCGAGCTATTGATCAAACTGCCGGTTTCCAGGGTGAGATTATCCACCGAAGCCAAGTCCACTGCACCGCCATTGATATAGGCCTCGGTGAAGGTGATGTTCGGATTAAGCGGTAGATTGGTCCAAAGCCCGGCTGTGTTGATGCTGACATCGGATGCCAGCGTGATGGGACCGGTAGCGCTGCCGCCTTTCGGCACCGTCTGCAATTGCGCAATTGCAGGGGTTTTGCCTGCCTCCGGCACGATCTGGCTGGCAGTGACGCTGCCGCCCGCGGCGGTGATATTCGCCGCGATAGTGACGGTGGAACCATACAGGCCGATCTGGGCGCCCGGCGCAAAGGTAAGCGGTGCTGCGATGTCGATACTGCCAT
>JAMFRY010000109.1 GCA_026225015.1 Alphaproteobacteria bacterium | reverse complement strand
TTGTCCATTGGATCGCCCGGATGGATCTTGTTCTTGATGCCATCCAGTGCCGCCATGGCGACGGCTGCGAAGGAGAGATACGGGTTCGCGGTCGGGTCCGGGAACCGTACTTCCACGCGCTTGGCCTTCGGGCTGGTGGTGTAGGGAATCCGGCAGGAAGCGGAGCGGTTGCGGGCCGAATAGGCCAGCAGCACCGGCGCCTCGAAGCCGGGGATCAGCCGCTTATAGCTGTTGGTCCCCGGATTGGTGAAGGCGTTGATCGCCTTTGCATGCTTGATGATGCCGCCAATGGCGTACAGACACATCTCCGACAGATCCGCATAGCCATTGCCGGCAAAAAGCGGCTTGCCAGCCTTCCAGATGGAAATATGCGTGTGCATGCCCGAGCCGTTATCGCCATAGATCGGCTTGGGCATGAAGGTCGCGGTTTTGCCGTAGGAATGGGCGACGTTATGGACGCAGTACTTATAGATCTGCATCTGGTCGGCCATTTTGGTGAGCGTATTGAACTTGGTTCCAAGCTCGTGCTGCGATTGCGCCACCTCATGGTGGTGCTTTTCGATCGGCAGGCCCATCTCGCCCATCGAGGAGAGCATCTCGGCGCGCAGATCGCTATCGCCATCCACCGGCGGCACCGGGAAATAGCCGCCCTTGATGGCGGGGCGATGCCCCATATTGCCTTCCGGATAGTCTTTCAGCGAGGAGCCGGGGCCCTCGATGCTGTCGAGCTGATAGATGCCGTAATTGCCGCCAGTTCCGAATTTCACCGAGTCGAAAATGAAAAACTCTGCTTCCGCGCCGATGATCACGGTGTCGCCGATCCCGGTGGACTTCACATAGGCCTCGACGCGCTTGGCGGTCGAGCGCGGGTCGCGCGCATAGCCCTGGCCGGTCGCCGGCTCGACGATATCGCAGAACAGGATCAGGCTCGGCTTGGCCGCAAACGGGTCCAAAACGGCCGTATCCAGATCGGGCTGCAAAATCATGTCGGATTCGTTGATCGCCTTCCAGCCGGCGATCGAGGAGCCGTCGAACATGAAACCATCCTTCAGCGCATCGGCATCTACGGTCGAAATATGCTGCGCCGTATGTTGCCATTTACCCTTCGGATCGGTGAACCGAAGATCGACATATTCAACGCCGTGCTCCTTGATCAGATCCAAAATTTTAGTTACGCCATCGTCACTGCCAGCGGGCTTTTTCGCCATGCTCTATCCCCGTTCGATTAATGATATTCAAAGACCGCACCATGCGGCCCCCGATGTTTGGTCGTCCTATTCTTCGGTCAACCAGATTGGCCGATGAAATTGCCATCCGTAACCGCGCAAGCCCCCCTTCAAACCCCAGCTTCAAACTTGGGTCAAATCGCCGCATCGCCTTTTTCGCCGGTGCGAATGCGGATGGCTTCTTCGATCGTCGAGATGAAGATCTTGCCATCGCCGATCCGCCCGGTCCGGGCTGCGTTGGTAATCGCCTCCACGGCGCGTTCCACCACGGCGTCGTCGCAAACCACCTCGATTTTAACCTTGGGCAGAAAATCCACCACGTATTCGGCGCCGCGATACAGTTCCGTATGGCCTTTCTGTCGGCCAAACCCTTTCGCCTCCACGACCGTTATGCCTTGCAGTCCAACTTCGTGCAGGGCTTCCTTCACCTCGTCGAGCTTGAATGGTTTGATGATCGCTTCGATCTTTTTCATCTGGTCCACGCCCGCCAAGCCGCGAGCGTCCTCCTTTTGTCCATCGTGCCAGCGCCTATGCGCACCAGTCAATGGACTGGCGGCAATAGTCCTAGCATGAGCCGTGCCAGCGCGGAACGATCCGATGCGGCGGGGTTTGCCCTAGGGGTGAACCGGCGCTCAGCGCATGGGTTGCTTATCGCAGGCATCAGTTCTGCATAATAAATAAGCAGGTTTGCCTGAGGCTTTTAAGCTTGTATGGCGGCGTATAAGCGTTGAGCCTCTCACCCCGCCAGGAGAACGATGAAGACGATCAACACCCATCTCAGCCAGATCGGCACCACCATTTTCACCCGGATGAGCGCCTTGGCGGCGCATTTTGGCGCCATCAATCTCGGCCAGGGCTTCCCGGACCAGGAGGGGCCGGCCGATCTGATCGAAGCCGCCGCCGCAGCGTTGATGGACCAGCGCAACCAATATGCGCCGCTGACCGGCCTGGCCGAGCTGCGCCATGCGGTCGCCGCCGCCAATCAGCGTTTTTACGGGTTGAACATCCACCCGGATACTGGCGTTGTCGTCACCTCCGGCGCCACCGAGGCGATCACCGCCTGTTTAATGGCGCTGCTCAATCCCGGCGATGAGGTTGTGCTCATCGAGCCGCTCTACGACACCTATCTGCCGGTGGTTTTGATGCTCGGCGCCATTCCGAAATTGGTGCGGCTGCATCCGCCGGAATGGAGCCTGCCCTATAACGCGCTGGCCGATGCCTTCTCGCCGCGCACCAAGCTGCTGCTGCTGAATTCGCCGATGAATCCCTGCGGCAAGGTGTTCAATGCCGCGGAGCTGAGCTTCATTGCCGACCTGCTGGAGCAATACGACGCCTATGCGGTGTGCGACGAGGTGTATGAGCATCTGGTTTTCGCGCCGGCCAGGCATATTCCGCTGATGTCGCTGCCGGGCATGTTCGAGCGCAGTTTGCGCATCGGCAGCGCCGGCAAAACCTTTTCCCTCACCGGCTGGAAAGTTGGCTATGTCTCCGGGCCAAATGCACTGACCGAACTGGTCGCCAAGGCGCATCAGAACCTCACCTTCTGCACCGCGCCCAATCTGCAGCGCGCCGTCGCCTTTGGCCTGGCCAAGCCGGATGACTATTTCACCGTGCTGGCGGACGGGCTTGCGGCGAAGCGCGATCTGCTGGCGGCGGGGCTGGCCCGGCTCGGCTTTGGCGTGCTGCCGGCCGATGGCAGCTATTTTCTCACCACCGACATCGCCGGCCTCGGCTTTGCCGGGGATGACGCCGCCTTCTGCTGCGACATCACCGAACATGCCCGGGTCGCCGCTATCCCGGTTTCGGCGTTTTATGCCTCCAATCCGCCGCGAAATTACATCCGCTTCGCCTTCTGCAAGCAGGAATCGGTGTTACGGGAAGCGCTGCGCCGGCTTGAAACCTACCTGTCCCGCCCAGGTTGACGGCCATAGGTTGGGCGCAGTACGGGTCTGTACAAGATGGGGCTGCACAGGATGGCGGACGTAGCTCAGTTGGTAGAGCGCCGGTTTGTGGTACCGGTTGTCGCGGGTTCGATCCCCGTCGTTCGCCCCAGTTTTTCTTGAGGGCTGGGTGATTGCCGCCCTCATCCTCGCGGGCGGGAAGGGCACCCGCATGGGGGGCGCCGACAAGGCTTTCCTTGATCTGAGCGGCCAGCCCTTGATCGCCCATTTGCTGGCGCGGTTGGTCCCCCAGGCTGATAAAATCGCCATCAGCGCGAATGGCGATGTCACGCGTTTTGGCACCTTCAAACTGCCCGTGCTGCCGGATGGCACGCTCGCAGGGTTCGGCCCGCTCGCCGGCCTCGCTGCCGGGCTTGAGTGGGCCTACGCACAAGGTGCGGAAAGCCTCGTCACAATGCCCGTCGATACCCCATTCATCCCGCTCGATCTGGTGGCGCGGCTTACCCCCGGCCCAAGCGTTGCGGTGTATCAGGGCCGCCAGCACCATCTCGTTGCCCATTGGCCGGTCTCCGCCCGCTTTGCGCTTCGGCACTTCCTGGCGACTGGGGCACCTTATAAAGTACGCGATTTCCTGGGCGTCTGCGCCGCCAGGCAAGTGCATTTCGCAGCGCCAGCCGATCCATTCCTCAACATCAACACGCCGGACGATCTTGAGATCGCCGAATCACGCTGCCTTCAGCCACCATCCGTTTGAGATGAACCGCTACTTCCGCGGGATGAAGATGGGAATCACTGTCGTGTATCCACCGGGTGGTCCTAATTGTACCGGCGTTTTCGGCGTTATTACCGCTCCGGATTCGTCTTCGATCCAGATCGTGGCGTTCCATATGGCGAGGAAGCCCAGCGCCCGCGTCGAGGCCAATGTGTAGGTCTTCCCGGCCTCAAAATTTCCGTATAATGTTGCAAAACCGGCATAAAATTCCAGCCCGTTGCAATAGCATGGGCCAAATGTCAACAGATGGATTCCGGGCGTCACCAGCAATGGCTTTTTCCAGTCATGCCAGGTCATCTGGGTATACTGATTATCCACCTCGCTGAGGACGACGCGCGTATTCGGCGCGAGCGGATCCGGATTGATTACCATGGAGCCGATGATGGTTGCCCCCGTCTGCGGCGTCAGTTCAGGGGGTTGCATGTAATTATTGGGTGGAGCAACACAAGCGGCCAACATGAGAGTTGCTGCCGCATTGATAGAAAAAATTACCTTGCGCCATCCGAACTTCGTTGCCATTTATTTCCCAGACGTTGGCGTTACATTGTGGTAACTTACCAGTCCGAAACAATTTGTCAAGCATGAACGCCGGCCAGACCGGTTCGAGACCGGAATCGTTTATGTTAGCGTTCGACTGCTCCGGCAACATGCGGACGCCGCAAGCAATATTCTGCAACATCAGCCCGGCTACATCCCGCGCCGCCCGAACATCTTTTCCAGCTCCGCTTTCGTCAACTTCAAAAAAGTCGGCCTGCCATGGCTGCAGGTGGCGGCGCGCGGCGTTGCCTCCATCTCGCGCAGTAACGCCGACATCTCCCTCGCCTCCAGCCGCCGCCCGGCCCGGATCGAGCGGTGGCAGGCCAGCCGTGCCAAAGCCGCATCCAGCCTGGCCTCCAGTGCCAAAGGCGCGTCGGTTTCCGCCAACTCTTCGGCCAGGTCACGCAGCATCGCCGAGGGATCGCCCTCCTTCAGCGCCGCCGGCACCGCGCGGACCAGAACCGCGCCGGGGCCGAAGGCCTCGATTTCCAGGCCCAGCAATTTCAGCGTCTCGGCCTCTGATAGCAGCCGCATGGCGTCGATCGGCGCCAGATCCACCACCACCGGCAGCAGCAAGGCCTGCGCCTGCACCGCGCCCGCCAGGAACTCGGCACGCAACCGTTCCTCGGTCAGGCGCTCATGCGCGGCATGCTGATCGACGATCACCAAAGCCCCATCTGCGGCCACTGCCAGCACATAGGTATCCAAAATCTGCGCCACCGGCGCGCCGAGCGGATGCGCCTGTTCGGCGATTTCCGGGTTGATCTGCCGCGCCGCGGGCGGCGCCAGTAAGGCCAGCTCGGCCTCCGCAAAGCTGCGCGCGGAGGGAGAAGGGGCAACCCCCCAATCTGCTCCGGAATCGGGCCGTAAACGGAGAGCTGGCGCCGCTTGCGCAAACTGCAACGCCACATCCGGCGCTCCGTTGACCGTCACCTGCGCCGAGAGCACCCGCCCAATCGCCCCGATCACCAGGCTGCGCACGCCATTGGCGTCGGCAAAGCGCAATTCCGTCTTTGCCGGATGCACATTCACATCCAGCGCATCCCAGGGCAGCTCCAGCCATAACGCCGCCACCGGATGCCGGCCGGCGGCGATCACATCCCGGTAAGCCAGCCTAAGCGCCATTTTAAGCAGCGGGTCCTGCACCGGCCGGCCATTCACCACGAAGCTCTGCAGCGCGGAGGTGGCGCGCGAGCGTGATGCCGGCCCGATCAGCCCGCGCAAGCTTAACCCCTCGCGCTCAGCCGAAATTTCCAGCAAGCCGGACGCTGTATCGCGGCCG
The DNA here is from genome assembly GCA_026225015.1 of Alphaproteobacteria bacterium. GTDB lineage: Bacteria > Pseudomonadota > Alphaproteobacteria > Acetobacterales > Acetobacteraceae > Acidocella. Next base: position 142 of record JAMFRY010000109.1, on the reverse strand, counting down.
AATAATGCGGCCACGCGCGTTGCCACATCTTGCGAAGGCAGGTCGAACATCACCCGCTCATCGGATACCAGCCGGAAGGCCACTGCCGGCGCGCTCAGGGCCAGGCGCCATACCGCCCGCTCCGCCGCCTCCGCCTCCGCCC
>JAMFRY010000108.1 GCA_026225015.1 Alphaproteobacteria bacterium | reverse complement strand
TGGCCTTGCTCGACATGGACGGCAGTGAACTGGAGCGGGTGACGGGAATCGAACCCGCACAACTAGCTTGGAAGGCTAGGACTCTACCGTTGAGCTACACCCGCGGTCCTGGTGGCAGACTTCATGGTGGAAGGGGTTGGATTCGAACCAACGTAGGCGTACGCCAGCGGATTTACAGTCCGCCCCCTTTAGCCACTCGGGCACCCTTCCGCTGCGGCTCATTTCCGCGATTAGCCCTTGGTTGTCAACGCAAACCCCCAAGGCTAGTGATGCGCCCATGACACAACAGCGCCCGCCCCGTTCCAAATTCGCCCGCCCGGCGCCCGGAAGCCCGGCGCCCGGCAGCCCGGCGCCCGGCGCCCGGGCGCAAGGCAAGTCGCATGGCCAGAGCCGTGGCGGGTCGACAGGCGAAAAGCCGAAATTCGGTGGCGGCGCAAAAGCGGCGGAGCAAGGAGCAGGCGAGCGCCGGTTTGGTGGACCCAAATTGAGTCTGGCCTCCGGCGAATCGACGTTTCGCAAGCCGGACGAGCCGCGCGCGCCGCAAGGGCGGCCGCCGCAGCGCGCGGCTCAAGGGCGCGCGGCTCAAGGGCACCCGGCTCAAGGGCATCCGGCCCAGGGGCGCTCGGCCCAAGGGCGCCCGGCGCAGGGACGCGGGCAGCGCGCGCCGATAGTGCCGAATGGCGCGGTCTGGCTTTATGGCGTTCATGCGGTTGGGGCGGCGCTCGGCAACCCGGCGCGACGTTTGCGTCGGCTGGTGATTACCGAGGAGGCGGATGCCGCTTTGGCGGCGGAGTTGCCGAAACCCTGGCCGATTCAGCCGGAAATCGCGTCGCGGGAGCGGATCGACCAGCTTCTGGGCGCCGGGCATGGCACCGGCATCGTGCATCAGGGCGTGGCATTATTGGCCGACCAGCTTACCGCGCCGCCATTATTGGAGGCGCTGAAGCGGCCGGGCCCGGTATTGGTGCTCGACCAGATCAGCGATCCAAGGAATATCGGCGCGTTGCTGCGCACGGCGCAGGCCTTCGGCGCCGCGATGGTGATTGCGCAGGAACGCAATGCGCCGGAGGAAACCGGCGCCCTGGCAAAGGCCGCTTCCGGCGCGCTGGAGCTGATTCCTCTGCTGCGAATCGTTAACATTGCGCGGGCGCTGATCGTGCTCAAAGCCGCCAGCATCTGGGTTGTCGGGCTTGACGGCGCCTCGCCCAACCGGCTGGACGGCAAGGCTTTCGCCGGCAGGCGGGTGGCGCTCGTGCTGGGAAATGAAGGCGAGGGCATGCGCCGGCTGACCCGCGAAAGCTGCGATGAGGTCGCGGCCTTGGCGATGCCCGGTGGGATAGAGAGCCTGAACGTATCGGCCGCCGGCGCGGTCGCGCTCTACGAACTCACGCGCGGGGCTGCGTAGCCGCTATTTCGACAGGCCGACGGGCACCCAGCGCGGCCCAGGATCATCGCCCGCCGCGTTATCGCCGCTTACCAGCAATACCGCGATTTTTTGATGGTTGTCCGCAAGCGCGTTGAGCTGGTCACGCAACGCGCCGGCGGAGGTCACGCTTTGCGCACCGACCGCGCCGATCCTGTTATCCGCGACCAGGCCGGCCTTCGCCGCCGGTCCGCCATTGGTGACGGCGATCACGGTCAGCCCGCTTGCCGATGCGCCGGGAGAAATGGCAACACCGATCGCCGCCAGATTGACGTTGGGAAGCGCCGGCGGTTGAGCTGCGACGCCCGGAGGTTTGTTGGGGGGCGCCGCCGCGACGGTAATTGCCGTATGCTGCAGGGACCCATCGCGCCAGAAGGTCGCCTCGGCAGTCTGGCCACAGAGTATCTGGGCTGTGCGGATCATCAACGAGCGTGGATTGGTGATCGCCACATTGCCCAGTGAAACCAGCACGTCGCCTGGCTGCAATTTGTGGTCCGATGGGCCGCCTTCCATGATGCCGGCGATCAGCGCGCCGGAGGCGCCGGGCAGGTTGAGGAGTTTCTCGATTGTCGGCGTAATGTCCTGGCTGCTGACGCCGAGCCAGCCGCGTTTGATCGCGCCGGTCGCCTTTAACGATTCCACCACCGGCTGCACCATGGCGGAAGGTATCGCGAAACCGACGCCGACCGATCCGCCGGAGGGCGAGTAGATCGCCGAATTGATGCCGATCACATGCCCGGAGATGTCGAAGAGCGGGCCGCCGGAATTGCCGCGGTTGATGGTGGCGTCGGTTTGGATAAAGTCGTCATATTTATCCTCGCCGATATCCCGGTGCAGGGCGCTGACGATGCCGGCCGAGGCGCTTGCATCCAGGCCATAGGGATTGCCGATGGCCAGCACCCAGTCGCCGACGCGCAGTTTGGATGAATCGCCGAACTGCACCGCCGGCAACTTATGGCCGGCATCGACCTTCAATACCGCCAGATCGCCGCGCTTATCCTGGCCGACGATGGTAGCGGGCAGAATCGTCCCGTCATTGAGGGTTACCGTTACGCTGGTTGCGCCGTCGATCACGTGGTTGTTGGTGGCGATATAGCCGGCCGGGTCGAAGATGAAGCCGGCGCCCAAGGCTTCTTCGGCTTTTGGCGGCGGAATGACGCTGGAGGAGGAAGCGCCGGAGATATCCCCGGATTGGGCCGGCTGGTTCGGATTGGTTGCGGCGCCTCCGGTAGAGGCGCCCCCATCCGGCACGCTTTCCGCATTGCCGCCCACCGGATCGGTGCTGGCGACGCTGACGACGGAAGGCAGCAGCCTCCCCGCCAGATCCGCCATGGGCGGCGGCATTGACGGGGAGGCCAAGGCGATGTCCGCGCCAGGCAGGCCGGCGCTTAGCAGGAGGGCGCATAGAAGGAGGATGCTGGCAATTCGCATCGGCAAATTCTGCGTTCCTTGCGCGATCTTCGCAAGTGGGAAGTGCAGGCGGCTACCCCGGCAGAGAATGGGATGGTAGGCTTTGCCGATGACCGAAGAAGATATCCGCGCGGCCCTGGCGCCCTTCAAGCTTGGAACCATGTTGGAAGGCGTACACCTCCATGACGGCCAAGCGCATGTGACGCTGGCCATCAAACGCGAGGATGCGCAGGCGCAAGAGCCGCTTCGTGCCCAAATCGAGGCTAGTCTGGCGGCCTTGCCGGGGATTGAAAAGGCCTCCGTGGTGTTCACCGCGCATCGGCAAGCGGCGCCGGCCAAGGCGCCGGAGGTGATTCTGCCGGGGGTAAAGCACGTCGTCGCCGTTGCTTCCGGCAAAGGCGGGGTTGGCAAGTCCACGGTTGCGGTGAACCTTGCCGTTGCGCTGGCGCAGAGCGGATTGCAGGTTGGCTTGCTGGATGCCGATATCTACGGCCCTTCCTTGCCGCGCATGCTGGGGCTGAACGCCAGGCCGCAGGTGCAGGGCGGCATTATGCAGCCGCTCCAGGCCTGGGGTTTGACCTGCATGTCGATCGGTTTTCTGGTGGCCGAGGATACCGCGATGATCTGGCGCGGCCCGATGGTGATGGGCGCGCTGAACCAGTTGCTGGGCCAGGTGGCATGGGGCGAGCTGGATGTGCTGGTGATCGATCTGCCGCCAGGCACCGGCGATGCGCAGCTTACATTGGCGCAAAAGGTGAATTTGCGCGGCGCGGTGATTGTGTCCACACCACAGGATATCGCCTTGATCGACGCCAGGCGCGGGGTGAAAATGTTCGAGCAGGTGCGCGTGCCGGTGCTGGGCATTGTCGAGAACATGTCGTTTTTCGCCTGCCCGAATTGTAATCACCGGACGGATATTTTCGGCCATGGCGGCGCCGCGGCGGAGGCCGCGCGGATCGGCGTGCCACTCTTGGGCGAAGTGCCGTTGCTGCGCGCGATTCGCGAAACCGGCGATGCCGGAACGCCGATCACGGTGGCCGAGCCGGCGGGCGAGGTTGCGGCGATTTTCCGGACGATCGCCGCGAAGGTGCTGGCCGGTATTGGCGGCGCCTAATGGCCGATATCGGGTTCTACCATCTCACGCGCACCAGCCTGATCGCCGCACTTCCGCCGTTGCTCGGGCGCACCCTGGCGACCGGGGAACACGCGCTAATCCTCTGCACCAGCGTCGAGCAGGTCGCGACCATCGATGACGCGCTCTGGCTTTCGCAAAATGCGGACTGGCTGCCGCATGGAACGGCGGCGACGCCGCACCCGGAATGGCAGCCGATTTATATCACGGATACGGAGATAAACCCGGCCCAGGCAAAATTTCTGTTCCTGGCTTTTGGCGCCGATACACCTAATCTGGGCGCCTATGCCCGTGTTTTCGATCTGTTCGACGGCACGGACGAGAATGCCGTTGTGGCTGCGAGACTACGTTGGAAACAGGCGAGGGAGACGGGTCACGGCGTTACTTATTGGAAACAGGGTTCTGTCGGCTGGGAAAAATCCGTGTGAGATAGCGTAGGATGGGCACAGCGCAAGCGAAGCCCATCGCCGCTTAGCGGGCGGAAATTGATGGGCTTCGCTTGCGCTCTGCCCATCCTACTGTTCGTCCCGTATCACGTAAGCCGCCGTAATTCCGCCATCGGCGGCATAGGCCGCGCCAGTGATGTAAGAAGCCTCATCGGACGCAAGAAACGCCACCAAAGCTGCGATTTCCTCGGGTTTTCCCAACCGCCCCATCGGCATGTAAGGCCGCCTTGCTTCCCAGGCTGATTGATCGGCCAGAAAACTGTTGACAAGGGGCGTGGCAACCGGCCCAGGGCAAATCGCGTTGGCGCGGATATTGCGGCGGCCATATAGGATGGCAAGTTCACGCGTCATCGACAACACGCCGCCTTTCGCCGCGGTATAGGCGATCTGCGGATAGGCCGAGCCTACCAGAGCGACAATGGAGGCGTTATTGACGATAGCGCCCTGCCCTGCCTGCAACAGATACGGAATACCGTATTTGCAGGCGAGAAAAACCGCGGTGAGGTTGACGCTTATCGTCGCGTTCCAGGCGGTGATCGGCGTTTCCACCGGGCCGGCATCCTCGGCCGCGACAATGCCGGCATTGTTGAAAAGAATGTCGATGCCGCCCAAGGCTTTTGCACCGCTGGCGAATACCGCCTCGCATGTCGCCGGGTCGGTAAGATCGCCGATGGCCAACACCGCTTTGCCGCCCGCGGCTGCGATGGCATGGGCAGTTTCCTCGGCCGGTTCGGCGCGGATATCGGAGACGATGACCGCGGCACCTTCATCTGCAAATTTCAGCGCGGTCGCGCGGCCGATGCCGCCGCCGGCGCCGCTGATGAAGGCGCGCTTGCCGTTCAGACGCATGCAAGAATCTCCTTGATCTGGCTGCGCAAACCGCCGTTCCGGGGTGAAAACGCGCCTTCGAACGCTGCCGACCCAACGGTGAACCCATCGCATCCGGCGTCGCGCAATGCAGAGATCCGTTCCTTGCTGTCCACCGCGCCCGCGCAGATCAATGCGCCGTGTTGCCCCATGCCGCGCCGCGCCGCTTTTACCAATTCGATCGGTTCAGCCTCGGTGGCGCGATAGGCCAGCAGGTCAACGCCGGCGCAGCCCATCGCAAGAAAATTCCGCGTATCGGCTTCAACTTCCGCCGCCGTGCCGCCCAGTTTTGTGGGATGGCCAACAGGGCGGCCGGGGAAGGGGTAGTAGGCGATGCCGCTGCCTCTCAGGATTTCCAGGGTCTCTTTGACCAATGTGCCGCCAAGCAGCCGGTCAACGCCGATTTCCACCGCGATGCGCGCCGAATTCAACGCCGCCGCCGCGCTGGTTGCGACCACCTCCATATAGCTTACCGCGCCCCTCGACTTGATCAGGCGATTCAGTACGCCCAAGGTTTCAAGCCCGGCGCCGACATCCTTAAAGCCGATATGCCGCAACTCAAGGGGTTCGATTTCCGCCATGACCTCCAGGCAGTCGCTTACGGTCTGGTCCTGTCGGGTCAGCATGAAAATGAAATCCATTACGCGGTTCCAGCCTGCCTGATCTTCATCCGGGTAGTGTAAGGGCAATAGGTTTCTCCTCCAAGTGCCCATCCCGCGAAGAAATAAAGTTGCCTACTCGGGCGGGTTTTGCGGCGCTTAACCGCGCTCCGTTTCCGTTGATCCGATAAAGCTCCGGTTAAAGGATTGTCGGATTATAAAACTCTGATTGCTTACGCCGCATCGCCTCACCTAGTCGGTGTCTTCACAAAGAGGAGACCGATAATGTTCTATCATCGTAAGGAGTTATTCCGCCCGGTCAGCGTGGGTACGCCAGATGCCCAGTTTGGCCAGTATCTGCTTGAGCAATTTGGCGGCGCCACCGGCGAGCTCACCGCCGCGCTGCAATATTGGGTGCAGTCCTTCCATGTAGAGAATGCGGCGATCCGCGATATGCTGCAGGATATCGCGATCGAGGAGTTCAACCATCTTGAGATGGTCGGCAAGTTGATCGCCCAGCACACTGCGAAAATCGACCAGACCGATGTCTACGATGCGCCTCTGTTTCAGATCAAAGGCGGCGGCCCGCATTTTCTGGACAGTAGCGGCTCGGCCTGGACAGCGACCTATATCCAGGAAGGCGGCAATGTGGTCCGCGACCTGCGCGCCAATATCTCCTCGGAGGCAGGTGCGCGTCAGACCTATGAAAGCCTGATTAAACGCACGAAGGATGAGGGCACCAAAGCCGCGCTCGTCCATCTGCTCACGCGCGAGATCACCCATGCCAACATGTTCATGAAGGCGCTGGATGCGATGGGTAAGCTCGAAGATCCATATTTCGGCAATGTTCCGCCGGATGATACGGTAGACATCGTGTTCAACCTGAGCGCCGGCGAGGACTCGCGTGGTCCGTGGAATGAGAAACCGTTCAGATACATCGAGAATCCGCAACCTCAAGGCGGATTCCCGCCACCGCCGGTAAACCCGGATGACGAGAAGGCGAAACTGACGGGCGTGAAAAAGGTCGCCGCGGCCGCGGAATAGCCTTCTCCGGTTGATCAGGAAGAAGAACCGGGTGATGCGCCAACCGCATCGCCCGGTTTTTATATGGTACGGCACCTTGAGCGTTCACAATTTGTTCTGTAAGTTTCAGGTCCCGGACTGAACGGAACCGAGCGGACGCCGATTTTTTTGCCATGGATGTTTCAACTGCTGATGCTCACCAAGCGGAATTAGAAAACCACGAAGCAGCGGACCCGTTGGCGCGCAAGGCGGTCCCCACGCCCGCCTATTATCTGAACGATTTTCACAGCGTGCTCCAAGGCGTCGAGCAGCTTCATGGTTCGCTACTCAATGCGGATGAAGAGGCTTATATCCGCAAACTCAAGGCGCTCTCGCTGCCGGCGCAGCATCTCCATGCCCGTCTCGTCAACCGCAAGGGGCCGTATTTCCGCGTGGCGCGCCTGGCCTATCCGGAGATCGGCGGGTTAGACCAGCCGATCGCCGAACTTATCGCGCATCGCCTGCTGGAGCGTTGCGTCACCTTGCCGCCGGCGCCGCGTCAGGCGCGGCTGCTTGCCTGCTTTACGGTACCTGAACTTGTTGCCGCCTTGAAAGATCACCCGGCGCCGAAACGCGCCTGTCGGGCGGTTTTGCTGGACTGGCTCAAAGCATGGGAAGGGTTTGCAGCCTGGGGATCAAATCTTCTCACAGGATATCAGCTCGTCGAACTGCCGGAATCCGACCCTTGGCCGTTCTTGCGCTTTCTGTTTTTCGATGAACTGCGCAAAAACCTTTCCGATTTCGTCACGCGCGCGCTGGGCCATATCGTCACCGAAAGTTTTGCTCCGGAGAATCTGCGGCCCTGTTTTACAAGCCGCGCCCAGGCTGATGACGCTTATCGCATGGCCTGCCTCTATCAGAGATTTGCCGAAATCAGGGATACGCGTTCCGCCCTTGAACTTCTGGAATGGTGGCGGGGCCATGGCATCGAACGGGATGCGCTGGCGGATGGCCAATCCTGGTTCGACCGCCTGGTTGATCGCCTGGGGCGCCGGTTGGAGCGCGAAAACGCCATCGATGCCGCCATGGCGTTGTACGCCACATCCCCCATTGCCCCGGCGCGCGAGCGGCAGGCGAGATTGCTGATCAAAACCGGCCAGCCAGCCGAAGCCGCAGCGCAGCTGCGGCGCATGCAAGCAGCACCCTGCCATCCGCAGGAAGAATATGCGGCCCGGCAGCTTCTTGCCCGATTGGAGAAAAAACCCCGGCGAAGCGAGGCACGGCAGGTTCAGCTTGCCGGCCGCACCATCACCTTGAATTACGAACCCCGCTATGGGTTCGGTGGCGGGTCCATGACTGTTGAAGCGGCCGTGCTGGCCCATTACCGCGCGCAAGGCTGGAATGGGGTCCATGCGGAAAACTGGCTATGGAATGCCAGCTTTGGTCTGCTGCTCTGGGATATCATCTATGATCCCGCGCTCGGGGGCTTTCATTCGCCGCTGCAATTCGCGCCATCGGATTTGCACGGGCCGGAATTTTACAGCCGCCGCAGCCAAGCCATCGAAGCGCGGCTGCAATGCCTGCACCAGCCGCCGCAGGCCTATCAGATTATTTCCCGGCATATCCGCGCAAAGCAGGGCCTGGCGAACCCGTTTGTCGCCTGGCATGAAGCCCTGCCGGATATTCTCGCCGTGATGCTCGAACGCGTGCCGCCGGATGGCCATGCTTGCGTGCTTCGGCAGATGGCGCGCAATTACCGGCACCTCTCGCATGGCTTTCTGGATTTGTTCATCTGGAATGAGAATGATTACCGCTTCATCGAAATCAAGAGCGAGAACGATCATCTGGCGGCGCATCAATTCGAGTGGCTACGCTTTTTCGCCGAAGCGGGCATAAAGGTGTCACTGGAAAAAGTGCAACGGCCAAGGCAGATCGCCAGCCCGCAAGTGAAGGAAGCCAAGAGCCCATGACCATTGAAACGTGCGACTGGTATTTCGACGTGATCTCGCCGTTTTCCTACCTGCAATGGAAAACCCGCGAACGCTTTGCCGGCCGCATCCGGCTTCGGCCGGTGCCGGTCGTGCTCGGCGCGCTGCTTGCGCATTATCAACAGAGAGGGCCGGCCGAGATTCCGCCCAAACGCTGGCATACCTATCGCTATTGCCAATGGCGCGCCGCGAAGCTTGGGCTGGAATTTCATTTCCCGCCGGCGCATCCGTTCAACCCGATCGCCGCGCTGCGGTTGATTGTGGCGCTCGATGCGCGGGATGAAGTTGTGGACGCTGTGTTTGACTCGACATTCGGCAAAGGCCAGGACGTGTCGGACCCCGCGATCCTCTCCGCCCTCGGCGCCGCGCTTGGCGTTGATGACATCGCCACGGCAATCAACCGGCCGGAGGTGAAGCAACGTTTGAGGGAAAACACCGATGCCGCAATTGCCACCGGCGTGTTCGGCGTACCTACGATCAAAGCCGGAGCAGAACTGTTCTGGGGCGAGGACATGACCGAAATGGTGATCGACTACATCGACGATCCTGATCTCTTTGCGTCACCGGAAATGCTGAGGCTTAAAACGCTTCCCGAGGGTATTCACCGGTTGGAATCCAAAAAAGCGGTCTGACGAAAAAACCATTTTTGCGTTTTTGAAAAGACGCGTCGCCCCGAGTTCGCCGCGTGCTGCGGCCAAAAACGGAAATTCGACGAAGTGCCCTGGGATGATACCCTAAGGAGGGTCCGCCGGTACGTGGGACATAACCTCAAAAAAACAAAATAGCGGAGGGTGCATGTTCAAGCAACTTATCATGCCAGTTGAGGGTAGCCTCGGGTTATCGTTTTTGGTGGCAGCGCTGCCGATCCTTGTGGTGCTCGTGCTGTTGGGAATTATGCGGCGGGCGGCGTGGCAAGCCGCCCTTGCCGGCCTGGTGGTGGTAGTGGTGATTGCCATCGCGGTTTGGCAAATGCCGGTCGGCCTCGCGTTTGACTCTGCCGCCAATGGCGCGGTGTTCGCGCTCTGGCCGATTATGTGGATCGTGATCAGCGCCCTGCTGCTGTACAACATTGCCGTCGTATCTGGCCGGTTCGATGCGTTCCGGGCCTGGGTGCTGGCCTATCTCCCGAATGACCGGCGGGTGGTTCTGGTCGTCCTGGGCTTTTGCTTCGGCGCTTTGCTGGAAGGCATCGCGGGTTTCGGCACGCCCGTCGCCATTGTCAGCTCGTTGTTGATCACGGTTGGGTTTGCGCCGTTGGAAGCCTTGGTGTTCACACTGATATTCGACACCGCGCCCGTCGCCTTCGGCGCCCTTGGAGTGCCGGTGACCGTGCTTGGCGCAGTCACGGGCCTGCCGGCAGGAACGTTGGGGCAAATGATCGGGCGGCAATTGCCCGTGATGGCATTTATCCTGCCGTTTTATGTGATGGCGCTGTTTGGCGGCTGGCGTTCGGTTAGGGCGATCTGGCCGATATTGCTGGTAGCCGGCGGCAGTTTTGCCATCACGCAGTTTCTTACCTCCAACTATATCGACTACGCACTCACCGATGTGCTGGCCTCGCTCGGCTCGCTGATCATCACGCTGGGATTCCTGCAGATCTGGCGTCCTGCTCCGGATGAACAGTTTTCCATCGACGCCACAGTGCTGAAAATCGAGCGCGTGTCGGGTGTTTCGCCGTGGCAGGGCTGGCTGCCTTGGGCGATCGTTTCGATCGTCGTCGTCGCCTGGACCAGTTTCAAAGTGGCGCTGATCGGCCAGAAAGCGATTCCCTGGCCCGGTCTGGACAAGGCGATTTCCATTACGTTCTACCATGACAAACCCTAAGCCGCGGTATGGGCATTTCAGCCGCTGGCAACCGGCACGGCCATTTTGGTGACGGCAATCATTACAGCCTTCCTGGTGCGCATTTCCCACGGCCAATTTTTCCGCTGCGTCGGCACAACCATTTCGCAAATATGGGTGGCCGTGGTGACGGTAATGCTCATCATCAGCCTTGCCTATTTGATGAACTTTTGGGGCATGGCCTATACTTTAGGCGAAGGCGTCGCATCGACCGGGCATTTCTTCATCCTGCTCTCGCCATTCCTGGGCTGGATCGCCGTGATGCTCTCCGGCAGCGACACATCCGGGAACGCCCTGTTCGGTAACCTGCAAGTGGTTGCTGCGCGCCAACTCAACCTCAGCCCGGTCCTGATCGCCGCCACCAACTCCTCCGGCGGAGTCATGGGTAAAATGATCTCCCCGCAAAATATTGTCACCGGCGTTTCAACCGTGGGTATGACCGGTCAGGAAGGAAAAGTCTTTGCCAGGACCTTCGTTCACAGCGTCGTGCTGACATTATTGCTAGGGATATTGGTCATCGTCCAACAATACCTGATACCGTGGATTATTCCAGGTTAGGCATCCCAAGGACTCGGCTATCTGTCCCTTTTCCCAGGCCTGGGTATAACTTTTGCTTTGCCTGGTAATTAGGATCAGTGCCGAAGTTTAGCAAATCGCTGTTGACACGGCCTCTGCCAAAAGCAACAATCTTCGACCACGAAAGCCCCAATATCCGCCGACGCCTAAAAGTAAGAAGAGCACAACGATGATGAGAATGGTTCTCATGGGATTGCCTCCGAAATGGGTGTTGCAGCGAGGCATCAACGATGATTTTGCCAAGCACCCCAGCCATTGGGGTGTACTCCGATCACACGGAAACGCTTTGGTCAAATTTTTCGATCAATATGTAGTTGGCCAATATGCAGTTGGGCAATATGTAGTCGAGCAATATGCAGTTGGGTGTAAGGGAGCGACTTCTCCAACCTCAGAATCTACCTAGTGGGACACGTCATTGAAAATTCCGTGTCCCACTAGCAGTCTGCTGAAAAACCTAAAATTTTGATCTTCACCGTCCCCGATTTGGCTTCAGGCTTTGGT
>JAMFRY010000107.1 GCA_026225015.1 Alphaproteobacteria bacterium | reverse complement strand
GGCGAGCACAAAATCCAGCGCGGCTATACGCCCAAGCCGACCTATTCGGCGCATTGGATCGAACATCCCGGACTTTCCCGCGCGGTAGCCGAGTTTCTGGACAACGAGCGTCCCGCCATGCTCGCCGCCATGGCGCAGATGGATGAGGAGAGTCCGTATAAGAAAGAAATGTAGGGTGGGGTGCTCTTCCGCACCCCACCCTTTCGGAATAATAATGGCGCCGCTGAAACTTGAGCGGCAGGCAAATGCCAGAATGCCGGGGAAATCGCGTTGAAGGTGGTGGGGTGCTAAGCAGCACCCCACCCTACGGCTCGCTTGTCCGTAACTCGGACTGGACAATTACGCCCTATCGGATGTTTCTTACATAGCATTTTCGGCAGAGATTTTTAATCGCCCAGGTTTGACTTTTTTGCTTCGGGCCGAGGGAGGCTTCGTGAAATCCAAGATCAGCCTCATCGGGTTGGGCGTACGTGACTTCGACAAGTCGCTACGCTTCTACCGCGATGGCCTCGCGTTCAAGACGCACAATTATAGAGATGGCGAAGATCACGTGATGTTCGTGATGGAAGGAAGCTGGCTTTCGCTTTATCCACGAGACAAACTTGCCGCGGATGCAACCGTGCCGGACGATGGTGCCGGGTTCTCCGGCATAACTCTGGCGCACAATGTAAGCTCCAAGACGCAGGTGGAAGCTGTTTTCGCTCAAGCCGTCAATTCCGGAGCAAGCGCCATCAAGCCGCCGCAAGATGTGTCCTGGGGCGGATATCACGCCTATTTCGCGGACCCGGACGGCTATCTGTGGGAGGTCGCTTTCAACCCATTCACCGATCTGACGTAACGCGCCCCCCCTTTCTTCCTTCCCGCCGTAAAATAGTCTAACCCGGCCCCCTATGGTCAAAGTACGTTTCGCGCCCAGCCCCACCGGCTATCTGCATGTCGGCAACGCCCGTGCCGCCCTGGTGAATTATCTGTTTGCCCGCAAGGAAAACGGGCATTTTCTGCTCCGGTTGGACGATACCGATACGGCGCGCGGCCGGCCGGAATATGAACAGGCCATCTACGACGATCTGCACTGGCTCGGCCTGGATTGGGATTCAACCGACAAGCAGTCGCTGCGCTTCGCCCGCTACGCCGCATTGGCGGAAACACTGAAAGCCGCCGGCCGGCTCTATCCCTGTTTCGAGAATGACGAAGAACTGGCGGCCAAGCGGGCGGCGCTGGTAAAGCGCAAGCTGCCGCCGGTTTACGACCGCGCCGCGCTGAATCTAACCGCGGAACAGCGCCAGGCCGCGGAGGCGAATGGCAAGCTGCCCTATTGGCGGTTCAAACTCTCCAACGGCGCGGCTTCCTGGCAGGATCTGGTACTGGGCAACCGGACGGTAAAATTCGGCACGGTCTCCGACCCGGTGCTGATCCGCACCGATGGTACACCCCTATATACGTTCACCTCGGTGGTGGATGATGTGGACCATGAGATCACCCATATCATCCGCGGCGAGGACCATGTGACCAATACCGCCGTGCAAATCGATCTGTTTCAGGCAATTACCTCAACCCTGCCGCGTTTCGCACATCTGCCGCTGATCAGCGACGGCGCAGGCGAAAAACTCTCCAAACGTCTGGGCAGCGTCTCGCTGCGTTCGATGCGCAAGGATGGCATCGAGGCGCAGGCGATCACCGCCTATCTGGCGCGTCTGGGCACCAATAAAGACCCCGCGCCGCTGCCGCTGGGTGAACTGGTGGAGGCTTTCAACATCGCCGACTTTGGCCGCTCCTCGCCGAGATTCGACCCCAGGCAGTTGCTAGCGCTCAACCGCAAAATCCTGCACGCATTGACTTACGAAGCGGTGAGAGATCGCCTGCCCGAAGGCAGTAATGAGGCATTCTGGCTGACGGTGCGGGGTAATCTCGACATGCTGACCGAGGCGCGGCTGTGGTGGAACGTCGTGGCGGGCGACATCACGCCGCCTGACCTTGGCGCGGAGGCCGGCGTTATTCAGGCGGCTCTGAGGCTTCTGCCCGCCGAGCCCTGGGGACCGGAAACCTGGAAAGGCTGGGCCAATTCAGTCAGCGAGGCTACCGGCGCCAAAGGCAGGGCGCTGTTCCAGCCGCTTCGATTGAGCCTCACGGCCGAGGACCATGGGCCCGAGATGGCCGCTTTGCTGCCGTTGATCGGCCACAGGCGTGCGGCAGAGCGGCTGGCCCGCGTTGTCTAGCCAGGCGGTCGCGTCTATGGTCCGCCCGCTTGCGACTGAGGATAAAGGTTTGAAACCGCGTGGTTGATATTTTCGATGAGATTTCCGACGATCTGCGGACCGAGCGCGCGCTAGGCCTGCTGCGCCGTTTTGGCGGAGTTTTCATCCTCGCGGCCGCGCTGGTGGTACTGGGCGTGGCCGGCGATCAGCTCTGGCTTGCTTATCAGGCCAGGCAAAGCAATGCAGCTTCGGTGAAATTTCTTGGAATTACCCAACAAATCGACGCGCTGGGCAGCACGATTACCAGCCAGCAACAGATTTCGAATGCCCAGGCGCTGACGCATTTCGCCGCCACCGCGCCCGCCGGCTACCGCAGCCTGGCCGATTTACGCGCCGCCGCCCTCTATGCGCAGGCCGGGCAGATCGATCCCGCGGAAGCGCTGTGGAACAATGTCTCGGCAGACAATGCGGCCGACCCACTGCTGCGCCAACTCGCCGACCTGCTTTGGGCGCAGCACGCATTGGGCTTAGCGCCGGATGACGCAGTCGCGGCCAGGCTGGCGCCCCTGACTGTTCCGGAAAATACTTGGCATGGGCTCGCGCAGGAGACCCAGGCGCTGCTTTATCTGCATGAAGGCAAAACGGACCAGGCCAAAGCCTTGTTCAGCCAGATTGCCTCCGACCCCTCCGCCCCGGAGGGTGTGCGCAACCGCGCCGATGGATTGCTGGCCCAGCTGAACGGATAACTTGTAAAATGACGCTTAAACTACCGCGCCGGGCGGCGCTTACCTTGCCTGTTGCCACACTTGCCGCCTGCGCCACACCAAAACCCAAAATCGCCGGCGTGGAAATCCCGGTATTGCCGCAAGCGGAAGGTTTGAACGCCTCGGCTGATGCGCCGGCGGTGAGCCTGCCGCCCCCTGGCTTGGTCCCTGCCTGGACGCAATTGCTGGGCAATGCCGACCATGCGCCCGGCAACATCGCCGGCTCAACCGGTTTTTCGCAAGGTTGGCGCGCCAAAATCGGTACGCCGGGCGGGTATCGCCAGCCGCTGGTCGCAAGCCCGGTTGCCGCCAATGGGACGGTCTACACCATGGATGCCGACGCCAATGTGAGCGCGTTCGCCCTGGCCAGCGGCGAACGGCAGTGGCGCCGCTCGACCCGGCCAAAACATGTGAGCGTGACAAATATCGGCGGCGGCATCGCCTATGATTCCAGCACTGGCAGCGGCATCCTGTATGCCAGCACCGGCTATTCGGAATTGCTGGCGCTGGATGCGCAAAGCGGCAAGATCATCTGGCGGCAGCCGCTCGATTTTCCGGCGCGCTCCGCGCCAACCATTGGCGGCGGCATCATCGCTCTGAACATCCAGAACGATCTTCTGCTCACCTTTGATCCTGCCTCCGGCGCGCCGGGCTGGCGCTATACCGGGCGCATTGCGCAGGCGACCACCTCGGTCGCCCTGGCAGGCGCGCCGGCGATTGATTCCGGCATTCTGGTGGCCGGGTTTTCCTCCGGCACGCTGGCCGCCCTGGATGTGAATTCCGGCACGCCGCTCTGGGAACAAAGCCTGGCCTCCGCCTTTGGGCAGGCCAGCGATCTGGATTTTTCCGATATAACCGGCGCCCCGGTGATCGCCAACGGCGTAGCCTATGCCGCCAGCCTGGGGCAAACCATGATGGCGGTGGATTTGCGCTCCGGCGCCAAAGTCTGGACGATCGAAGCCAGCGGGTCGGAGGCATTCTGCGCCGTTGGCGGGTTTGTTTTCGTACTGTCCACGGACGAAACCCTGGCCGCGATCCATGCCGATGACGGGCTGGTGCGCTGGACCCTGGACCTTCCGATCTACAACAAACCGAAAAAGAAAAAAGGCCCGAAAACCTGGAACGGGCCGACGATGGTGAACAACGCCTTGGTCCTCACCAGTACGCTTGGGGATGTGATTACCGTCGATCCGCTGGCCGGCAAGATCGGCGCCAGACATAAACTCGCCGGTCCCGCGGACTTGCCGCCGATTGCCGTTGGTGGTCAGCTATTGCAGCTCACGCGCGACGCCGTCCTCACCGCTTATAGCTGATCTGAAATAGAACCGGACCCTGGGAAATGTTGCCCAAAGTCGTCATCACCGGCCGTCCGAATGTCGGCAAAAGCACGTTATTTAACAGGCTGATCGGCCAGCGCCTGGCGCTGGTGGCCGACACGCCCGGGGTAACGCGCGACCGCAAGGAGGCCGAAACCCTTCTGGCCGGCACCAAATTATTGCTGGTCGATACCGCCGGATTGGAGGAATCCGCGCCCGATACCCTGCCCGGCCGGATGCGCGCCTCCACCGCCGCGGCCGTGGAGGGTGCGGCGCTGGTGCTGTTCTGTTTCGATGCGCGGGTGGGGCTGCTGCCGGAGGATAAGCATTTCGCCAACTGGTTGCGCCGGAGCCGCAAGAAGGTGCTGGTGGTGGCTACCAAGGCGGAAGGCAAAATAGGGGCAAGCTCCGCGCTTGAGGCATACGAACTTGGGCTTGGCGACCCGATTGCCGTTTCCGCCGAGCATAATGAAGGCATTTACGGGCTGATGACCGAAATTGCCGAGCTTCTGCCGAAACCCGAAGACGAGGAAGCAGCAGCGGAAAACCTGCCTTTACATTTCGCCATTGTCGGCCGGCCGAATGCCGGCAAATCGACACTCACCAATTATCTGCTGGGCAGCCAGCGCGTGATCACCGGGCCGGAGCCGGGCCTGACGCGCGATTCCATCGCCGTGGATTTCACCGGCCCGGACGGCTTGCTCTACCGGCTGGTGGATACTGCGGGTTTGCGAAAACGCGCGAAAGTGGATGAGGGGCTGGAGCGCATGTCCACCTCCTCGGCCATCGAGGCGCTGAAAAAGGCCGAGCTGGCGGTGCTGGCCATCGACGCCACGCGGGGTATCGACGAGCAGGATCTACACATCGCCCGGCTGATCGAGCGCGAGGGCCGGGCCTGTATCGTCACGTTAACGAAATGGGATGCGGTGGAGGATCGCGGCGGCGCCAGGCAGCAGGTGATCGACCGCATTTCGATTTCGCTCTCGCAGATGAAGGGGATCAGCATCATTCCCATCTCCGCCGAGACCGGCGAGGGGATGGGAAAGTTTTTCTCCGCCTTGCGCGAAACCTATGACATCTGGAACAAGCGGATTCCCACCTCGGCGCTGAATCGCTGGTTCGAAGCAGCGCTTGAGCGTTTTCCGCCGCCGCTCGTCGAAGGCAGGCGGCTGAAACTGCGCTATGTGACGCAGGTGAAGGCCAGGCCGCCGACCTTCGCGCTGTTTGGTACTAGGGCGGAACAAACACCAGATACCTATCACCGCTATCTGGTGAATAATCTGCGCGATGCATTCGACATGCCAGGCGTGCCGATCCGGCTGCTGATGCGCGGGACCGATAATCCTTACGTGGATAAATAGCGCCCCGCTTGCCGCATGCCCCCGCTTGCCGCCTGGCAAAGTTCCACGGATGATTTGGCATGGGACTCCGGCGCCGATTGATCGTTTGCGGTTTGGTTTTGGCGGCTCTGCTGCCGTGCCTCAGGGCGCACGCGGCGGACCCCGTAGGCTGTGGGGCGATCGTGGTGCCGCCCGGGATCGGGATTGGGCCGAGCGAGGATATCACGTCGCTCAATCCTCTATTCGTCGATTCAATTTACAACGAGCAGGCCGCCTGGCTTTTATATCCGGAACTGGTCTGGGTGAATCGTTTTCACCGGATTGATTGGTCGCGCAGCCTGGCGAGCGCAATCACGTCGCCGGATGGGGGCCGGACCTATCAGGTAACATTGCGGCCCTGGCACTGGTCGGACGGGGTACGCCTGGGCAGTGGGGACGTGGCTTATGCGCTGGGTTTGATCCGGCAGTTGGGGGAAACCTGGCCTGGCTTTGGCGGCGGCGGGATGCCGGGGATTATTCAAAGCCTGAAGGTGACGGATGCGACGCATTTTACAGTGGTGCTGACGCATCGGGCAAATGCCGAGTGGTTCATTTATAATGGGCTGAGCCAACTGACGCCGCTTCCCCGCCATGCCTGGGCCAAATACAGCATCGATGCGCTCGAGCAACGGCAAAGCTCTCCGGCATTTTTCGACATTGTTGACGGACCCGTAAAAATTGTGAAGCTGGTGGTGGGGCAGGATGCGGTATTTGTGCCCAACCCAGCCTATAACGGGCCAAAAATGCATTTCCGCCGGCTGGTGTTCCGTTTTCTCGAAGGCGATGGGGTGGGGCTGCAATTGCTCGAATCCGGGGATCTGGACATGGCGAATTTGCCATTTTCGCTATGGGGTGCTGCAGCGCATCTGCCGGGGATTTACAAGGTCGTGATGGCGCCGCAGGAAAACTGGTATTTCATCTCAATCAATTTCCGGAACCCGGCAGCGGCGTTTTTTCGCGACGTTCGGGTGCGCCAGGCCATGGCGGACGCGATAAACCAGCTTCAGTTGAGCGCACTGGTTTATCATGGCCAGGGGATAGAGGTTTATGGTCCGGTGCCGCCGGAGCCGCCGGATTTCCTGTCGCCTTCCATGAAGGCGGGCCATTATCCGGTTGGCTACGATGTTGCGAAGGCGCGGGCATTATTGGCTTCAGCCGGATTTGCGCCGGGGCCGGATGGAATCATGGTCAAGGACGGCAAGAAATTATCGTTTGAGTTTCTGATTCAGAGCGGTGACACGGCATCCGAACTGGCAACCAACCTGCTCGATGCGCAACTCAGGGCGGCGGGAATTGAAATCAAGGTGCGCGAGATGGAATTCAACCAGTTGATCGCGCGGATCGACGGGCCGCCGGAGGGTTGGGAGAGCGCCTATATCTATATGAATCTCAGCCCATATCCCTCGGGCGAAGGCTTGTTCCGGACCGGGGCATTTCAAAACAATGGTTCATATTCCGACAAAAAAATGGATTCGCTGATCGATGCCAGCGTCAACACGCCGGGCCTGGATGGGTTATATGCGTATGAGGATTATACCAGCGCGCAACAGCCGGTGGTGTTTGTGGGCGGGCAGAAAATCACCGTGCTGGCCAGCGACCGGCTGCATGGGGTCAAGGCGTTTCTGGACCCGGTGGGGCAGTACGCGCCGGAACAACTTTATTGCACTGGCGTGGAGAGGTGAGAAAGCTCGGCTTGACCCCACTCGGATCGTTCCGGTGTGCTATGTGAACCGCTCCCAGGCAGTCTGGCGCGATACCCCCAGATGTTTGGCGATTACGCCCCAGCTTACGTCCTGAGTTCGTAACGTTTCGACAATGGTTTGAAGATGTTCACGATACACATCAGCCGTGGCGTTGACGGGTTTTAGCAGCGCAAGCAATCGTTCTTGCGGCCAGGTCTTTGGGTCGAAGGCTCGGCTGATGCCGGTTGCTTCGCCGTGCATGATGGCCTGACAGATTTCCACGCATTCGTCGCAAATGGTAATCCCGCCTGGTCCCGCCGCGAGTTTTCTGATTTCATCTTCCAGCTTCCCGCAAAACGAACAATGCAGCGTTCTGGCCATGGCGCACTCAGTCAGGGTTAACCTGACTGTCAGGTAACACCTGACAAACGACGCGTCAAGTCGCCCGGCGAGGTAGTTCCCTCACATGAACGATACCGGATCGATATCCACATCGACCCTTGCCGCCCGGTCGATCTCCGTCCGCGCCAGCCAGTCCCGCACCAAAGACTGCACCGCCAGATCACGGCGGGTCTTCATCAACAAGCGGCGCCGGTAGCGGCCGCGCAGCAAGGCAAAAGGCGCCGGCGCCGGCCCCAAAACCTCAATTCCGCTGCCGCTCGGCGCGCTGCGGGCCAGTGCGCGGGCCGTGCGGTCCGCCAGCCCCTCATCCAGCGCGCTCACGATCAGCGCCACCAGCCGGCCGAAAGGCGGCCAATGGCCGGGTCGGCGCTCCCGCGCCTCCTGCACCATGAAAGACGCCAGATCGCCGGAGAGCAGTGCGCGCATCACCGGATGCTCGGGCGAATAGGTTTGCAATAGCACCCGCCCCGGCGCTTCCTCCCGCCCTGCCCTTCCCGCCACCTGGTAGAGCATCTGCACCGTCCGCTCCGCCGCCCGCAGATCGCCGCCGTTCAGGCCGAGATCGGCATCCACCACCCCAACCAAAGTGAGCAACGGAAAATGCCAGCCCTTCGCCACCATCTGCGTGCCGATGATGATCTCCACCTCGCGCGCCGAGATCGAAGCCGCCGCCGCCGCCGCCTGTTTCGGCCCGGTGATCACGTCGCTTGCCATTACCAGCGTCCGCGCCTCGGGGAAAACGGCTTTCACCTCCTCGGCAATCCGCTCCACGCCGGGGCCGATGGCCGCAAAGCTCTCCTGTGCATCGCAAGCGGGGCAGCGTTCCGGCAAGGATTCGTTATGCCCGCAATGGTGGCAGATCAGCCGGGTTGAAAATTTATGCTCCACCAGCCAGGCGGTACAGTTCGGGCAGGCCATGCGATGCCCGCAATGCCGGCACAAGGTTAGCGGCGCGTAGCCACGGCGGTTCAAAAACAGCATCACCTGTTCATGGCGCGCAAAGGTCTCGCGCATGGCCGCGATCAAGGCCAGGGCCAGAAACCGCCCGCGTTCCGGCGGGTCCGCCCGCAAATCCAGGGCTTCCACCGCCGGCATGGTTGCACCACCATGCCGGGCCGGTAGATCCAGCCGCCGATAGCGGCCGGAATTGGCGTTCTCCACGCTCTCCAGGCTCGGCGTCGCGGAGACCAGCACGCAGGGAGCGGCGCAGAACCGCGCCCGTACCACCGCCATGTCCCGCGCATGATACGTCACCCCGTCCTCCTGCTTGAAGGCGGTCTCGTGCTCCTCATCCACCACGATCAGCCCAAGATCGGGAAACGGCAGAAACAGCGCCGAGCGCGCCCCGACCACCACATTCGCCTGCCCCCCCGCGACCGCGCGAAAACTCTCCCGCCGCACCGCCGGCGTCAGTTCGGAATGCCAGACCGCCGGCATCGCCCCGAACCCGGCGGAAAACCGCTGCAGACACTGCACCGAGAGCGCGATTTCCGGCAGCAGCACCAAGGCCTGTTTGCCCTGGTTG
>JAMFRY010000011.1 GCA_026225015.1 Alphaproteobacteria bacterium | reverse complement strand
GTTGACTGCGTGCCGGTTGGTTTCATTGGCCCGTACCGCGACCATCAGAATATCGGCCCATTCGGCGAGCGATTGCAGCGTTGGATGGAACGCATAGGGCACGCCGGCATTTCGGGCGCGGCCGTGATAGGCGATCTGCATGTCGAACGCCGCCGCTCGCATGGCTATTTTACGCCCGATGGCGCCAAGACCATAAATGCCGATCCTGCGCCCTTCCAGCCCGCGAACGACCGACAGCCGCGCCATGGAATGAACCTGCCAGAGGCCATCGCGTACAAACCGGTCCGCCGTAACAATATGCCGCATGGCGGCCAGAAGCAGCGCCATGGCGAGATCGGCAACCGCCGCCGCATTCGCGTCCGGGCTATGCGTGACCATGACGCCGCGCCGCAGGGCCTCACTTACATCCACGCCTTCATAGCCGCTGCCATAGCAGCAGATCAGCGCGAGATTGGGCAGATGATCCATCAGCTTTGCGCCGGTTTCGCGCGTTCCAACCGTTACAAGCACCCGCACGGCGGCCGCCTCTGACCCGCCTAGATGATCCTCGATCGGCGCGGGGAACGGCCCGATGACGGGAATGGCGGGATCAAGCCCCGCAAGCAGGCTGGCCGGAAAGGCCGTGGCGAGGAGAATGACCGGGGATCGCTGCTGCATCGTTTGGATTCCTCATCCTCGCTACCGGGGTTGGTTTCGATCCCAGCTCGCCGCTTTTTCCGGCAGACCGGCTTGCACGGCGCCCGGATATTCCGCCAGGATCGGCGCCAGCAAAGGCCGCCGCAATGCTGGCGCAAGCAGCGTCTGCCAGGCCCGCCTGCCCTCCTCCGCATTGCGTGCAAAAACCGCGGGAATATTTACCGAAGCGGAAAAATCCAGCCATTTGAAGGGAAGATCCACATAGTCCTCGATATAGAAAGCGAATGGTCGGCGATAGGCGCAGGCGATGATCGCCGCATGCAGCGCGCCGGCCAGCACGAATTCCGCCGAGCAGATCACGTCGATCATCTGCAGCAGCGCATCCTGGGAAGCCGGCAGATTTGGGCGCACCACGAAATCCACCCCGGAATGCTCCAGATGGGTTTCATCCGGCGCGCTGTCGCGAAAATGTGGTACGCAAATCACTCGCCCCGCCAGGGATGGCAGCAATCGCGGTTCATGCAGCAAGGGCAGCAGCAATGCCGGATCGCCGATGGCCGTGGTTTCGGGCAATTCGAGGCGGATTCGGGTCAACGGACCGCGAACCCCGTGAAACCGGCAGCGGGCGCGCAGCTTGCTGTCGATGATATGTTCATCGCGCTGGCCGCAACCCCAATATGCCACCGCCGCCTCCGCCGATGGCCCGGCGGCGCGCAGGTCCGAGCGGATGATGAACTCGGCGATCACGCTGCCGATCAACCGGATTCTTGGATAAAACGGCGGTCCCGGCGCCCCGATCCGGGCCAGGAAAAGCTCGGTTAGAAAATCCCCCATATTCTGGACCGGGCCGCCTTGCAGCCAGTAGGTCACGCCGGGCATGGGATTTCGATGCGCATCCCCATCACTGTGGCAAGCTCTCTACCGCTCGTCTATATCGCTGCCCGGCGCGACGGGATGGGCGTGTGCCTTGCGGAAACGGGCGCGCGATATTTGGCGCAAAACACGCCCCGATGATAGACTTGAGCCCGGTTTTCAGAAATACCGGCGGTCCGGACCTCAAAGAGCAGGCCTTTAAAGGGGAGACGACATGCAGATCGACCATTCGACGGCAGCAGTAGTAACGGGCGGCGCATCTGGCCTGGGCAGAGCAAGCGCCATTGCCCTTGCCGAAGCGGGCATCCGCGTCGCCATTTTCGACTTGAACGAGGAAGCCGGCGGGGCGCTTGCGGCGCAGATTGGCGGCGTGTTCTGCAAGGTGAACATCACCGCTGAGGAGAGCGTGGTGGCCGGGTTCGAACAGGCCCGCGCCGCGCACGGCCAGGAGCGAATCTGCGTGCATTGCGCGCAGGTGAGCGGCGGCGCCAAGACGCTGCGCTGGGACAAGGAAACCGGCCAGTACAAGCGGATGCCGACGGAGGATTACGCCTTCGCGGCGCAAGGCATTCTGGTCGCCAGCTATCGCATTGCCTCGCTATCGGCGCTCGGCATGGCCGGGCTGGAACCGCTCGAGGACGGGGAACGCGGCGTCATCACCTTGACCTCCAGCGCCGCGGCACAGGACGGGCAGGTCGGCCAGGTTCCCTATGGTTCGCTGAAAGCTGGCGTGAACGGCCTGGTGCTGCCGATGGCCCGCGACCTGATGGATATCGGCATCCGGGTGAATTCCATCATGCCAGGCATCTTCGCCACGCCGCCGATGCTGCGCGTGCCGCCCAAGGTGCTGGACGTGCTGGCGGCCTCGGTCCCCTTCCCCAAGCGCCTTGGCAAACCGGAGGAGTTCGCGTCGCTGGTGCTGGAACTGGTGCGCAACAGCTATTTCAATGGCCAGGCCATTCGCCTCGACGGCGGTATCCGCATGCCGCCGAGATAGGGCTGATCGACGGGCGCTCGATATGCCTGTCACGTTAAGCAAGCCGTAGGGTGGGGTGCTCTCTTGCACCCCACCACTTTCATCGGCCTCGCCCCTCCGGTCTCTCCCCGTACTCGCCAGCAACCACCTCTCCAGCTCCCCAATTGGCTGGACAATCCCCGCGTGCCACAGCACGCCGAAACGATGAAAACGGCCAATCCCAGGCGTTGCCGACAAGACCATGCTTGATAGGGTTGAAGTGGACATAATCGACATGCCGCGCAAAATCGGTCTCACAACGCACCGTGTGTTCCCAAAATCGCCGCTGCCAGATACCCCGCTCTCCTTTGGCAATCCTGCAGGTAGATCGGCTTTCACCCTTCGTAATTCTTGCCGAAAAACCGCGCTTGATGAGGGTCCACCGCGTCGAAAAATCAGCGTCGCCCTCCGGTAATGTCCATACCGCATGCAGGTGCTCAGGCAGAATAACCCATGCTTCGACGCTGAATGGATACAGTGCGCGGGCGCGTGAAACAGAAGCGCGTAGGGTAGTGACTTCTTTTACCAACAGGTCGCGCGCCAATCGGCCAAGGCGACGGTGAAGAAATAAGTTCCGCCTTCAACGCGATTTCGCCGGTAATCTGGCATTCATCTACCATTTCATTTCGGCGCCGCCGTTATGATACGGGAACGGTGGGGTGCGGAAGAGCACCCCACCGTACATTTTTTCGCTCCTCGGATCACCGAGATGGCCGACCTATGCCAATCTTGGGCTGGAATCCGCTTCTCGGTGCGTCTCTCGGCCAAGTTTCGCCCGAACTCCGTTCTTAACGCCGATACTACTCAGTAGTACGGCACATGAAAAGGTGGTTATGACTGCAAAGACTTCGATATCGCTGACGGATGACCAGGAAGCCTATGCACGTTCCCTCGTCGAGAGCAGGCAATTCCCCAGCCTGAGCGCGGTTCTGCAGCGCGGGCTTGAGATGTTGCGGCGCGATTGCTAGATGCGGAGCTCCAGGCTCTGCGGTCGTTGATCGACCAGCGCCGTTCCGGATCTTTTGTCGATATTGATGTGGGCGAGGCAGCGACCCGCGCCATAATCAAGCGCAAACGCAATAGGAGTGCGACGTTATAGGGTCCGCCGCGTGGCGGATGTCACACGCGACCTTGACCTCATTGAGGAACATCTCGCTAAGACCTACGAGGAATTTGGAGAGAACCTTGAAAGTGCGGTCGAGCGAGCGGCTGCTCGGATCGACGACGCCCTTGTGTACATGCGGACATTCGCCACACATCCGCAACCGTGCTCAGAACACGCAAAAATGCGACCGGGCATTCGCACCGTGACCAACAAGAATTTTACCTTCACCTTCGAGGTCGGTGATCTATCTTCCGAAGTCAGTATCCTCACCATTTTCTTCGGCGGCGTAGACCACAGTCAGCAGATCATGGATCGCTTGCGGAACGGACGGCTTCTAGAGCGCGTTACCAAAACCGGCCCGCGCGGTTGTGGATGGACAAGGCAAACGACATTTCATAGGCTCGCCCAGCACGGAAGCGGGCGGCAAAGCCCTGCAAGCTGGCCACGCGCCCAACGAAAAGCGATAAAATCAATAGGTTGCCGGAGGAAGTTGACAATGAAGGATGGTTCCAAGGCCGAAATTACGCCGGAGTTGCGCGATTTCTTCGCCGACGCGACCGTCGTGCAGGACCCGGTGAGCTATTTCAACCAGCTCCGATCACAATGCCCCGTGCTGCGCGAGCAGCACCATGATGCGATCATGCTCACCGGCTATGATGCCGTGCTCGACGTGTTAAGTCGCCGCGACGGTTCGTTTTCCTCCAGCGTCTCGGTCGCCGGACCGATCCCGCCGCTCCCCTTTACGCCGCAGGGCGACGATATCAGCGCGCTGCTCGAGGCGCATCGCGAGGAACTGCCCTGGTCGGCCCATCTCGTCAGCTTCGACGGTGAGAAACACAGCGCGCATCGGGCACTGGTAACGGCGCTGCTGACCCATGAGCGGCTGAAGCGGACCGAGGATTATCTCACCTCGTTGGCGGACCGGCTGATCGACAAATTTTTGCCCCGCGGCGAATGCGAGGTCGTCGCGGATTTCGCCCATGCCACCGCGACCTATGCGATCTGTGATCTGCTCGGCATCCCGGAAGCAGACCGCGCCGAATTGCTCGCATTGCTGGGCCCCGCCCCCACCTCCATCGAAGGCGATCCGGCGCATAAGATCGGCCCCGATCCGCTGGTTTTCCTGGAAGCGCGCTTTACCGCCTATATCGAAAAGCGCCGGACGAATCCGGTCGGTGACCTGATGTCGGAGCTGGCAGCCTCCCGCTACAAGGACGGAACCCTGCCGGAGGTAAAAATGCTGGCTGGTCTCGCTCGCTTCATTTTCGGCGCCGGGCAGGATACTTCGGCGCGTACCATCGCGGCGGCGGTGCGCCTGCTGGGCGATGACCCGCAATTGCAGCGGCGCCTGCGGGCGGAACGCCACCGGATTGCGGATTTCGTCGAGGAGGTATTGCGCTTCGACGCGCCCACCAAATGTGTTTTCAGGCTGGCCACCAAATCCACCACCGTAGAGCGAGTCGAGGTTTCGGCCGGCTCGGTCATCACGGTAGGGTTGCTGGCGGCCAATCACGATCCCGGGCATTTCGAGAATCCCGCGCTTTTTGACATCGACCGGCCGCGGCTGCGCGATCATCTCACCTTCAGCCGCGGCGCGCATGCCTGCCCGGGCGCGCCGCTCGCCCGGCTGGAGACAAGAATCGCCATCGACCGCCTGCTCGACCGGCTGGCCGATATCCGCATCGCAGAGAAGCATCACGGCCCCGCCGAAAATCGGAGCTATAGATACGAACCCACCTATATGCTGCGCAGCCTCTCGGAACTGCACATCGAATTCACGCCGGCCTGAAGCTTGATCCTCCGCAAGGAACAGTCCTTTCTTTTGCTGTATACCCCGGATAAAGGGTACCACTGCACCTTTATCTGGATTAGACCTTGCTAAACGGAGGAAATTAGAATGGCGAGAATCGCATTGGTCACCGGCGGTACGCGCGGCATCGGCGCCGCCATCAGCATTGCATTGCAACGGGCCGGCCGCCACGTCATCGCCAACTATGCCGGCAACACGGCCGCCGCCGAGGCCTTCGCCAAGGAAACCGGCATCGAGACCGTGAAGTTTGACGCCTGCGACTACGATCAATGCGCCGCCGCCGTTGCCGATATTACCGCCCGGCATGGCACCATTGAAATCCTCGTCAACAATGCCGGAATCACCCGGGACGCCGTGATCGGAAAAATGAGCCGCGACATGTGGGATGCGGTGATCGACACCAATCTTGGCTCCGTCTTCAATCTGTCCAAAGCCTGCTATGACGGCATGAAGGCCAATAAATTCGGCCGCATCGTCAGTATTGGCTCCATCAATGGCCAGGCCGGCCAATATGGCCAGGTCAATTACGCCTCCGCGAAAGCCGGCATTCATGGTTTCACCAAAGCGCTCTCGCTGGAGGGCGCCCGCTATGGCATCACGGTCAACGCCATCGCGCCCGGCTATGTGGATACCGAGATGGTGCGCGCCGTGCCGCCCGAGGTGCTGGAGAAGATCATCGCCAAAATCCCCCGCGGCCGGCTCGGCTCCACGGAGGATGTCGGTCGCGGCGTCGTCTTCCTCACCGCCGACGAAGCCGATTTCATCACCGGCTCCACCCTATCCATCAATGGCGGCCAACACATGTACTGATTGGGATAATCCGTTCTGGTGGCCATTTGACGCGCTTTTCTCAGCTTCCGGTGCTCGCGTACATTAAGTACGCTCCGCTCAGGGTCTGAGAAAATCGCGCCAACTGACTCACCATAACGAATTATCCAGCAGGTGCTGGAAAGGCATGATCATCCGCCCTGCCGGTTCGGCCGACCATGAGGCTATCTGGGAGATTCTTGAGCCTGTCATACGGGCCGGCGAGACGTATGCGTTGCGACGCGACATGTCCAAAGCCGAAGGCTTGGCCTATTGGATCGCGCCGGATCGTGAAACCTTTGTTGCGGAACGCGGATCGGACATCCTTGGCACGTATTATCTGCGCTCAAACCAGGCCGGCGGCGGCGCGCATATCGCCAATTGCGGATATGTCACCCACCCGCAAGCAGTCGGCCAGGGCATAGCGCGGCAGATGTGCGAGCATTCCTTGCTCCATGCCCTGAGTCAGGGATACCGCGCCATGCAGTTCAACTTCGTGCTCGCCAGCAATGTCCGCGCGGTGCGGCTGTGGGAGAGCCTGGGTTTTGATACCATTGGCCGCATCCCCGAAGCCTTCGCGCATCCCGGCCTCGGCTTCGTCGATGCGCTGATCATGTACCGCCCGCTTTAGGCGGCAGATTTTCCCCTACTGCCAATGGCCTGGTATCCATGCCGAGTTGCCATTCACCTGCGCCCAGCGCCCATGCACCCATTGGTGCCAGCTGGCCTGCCGGTACATATATCTCCCGGGTGTCCACGCATAATTATTGCCGCCGCCCCAGACCCAGTGGCCGGGCTGCCAGATGTAATGCCCAGCCGGGGGCGATGGAATAATCTCAACGCGTAACGGCGGCGGTTGATAGACCGGGCGGGGCGGCGGCGCATAGATAACAGCCGGTGGCGGTGGCCGGTAGATCGGCCGCGGCGGCGCTGGCTGCGCGACTACCGTGCAGGCAGCCAGCCCGCAGAGAGCGACTACGCCCAAAACAACAGCCCTGAAGGCCGGAATTCGAGACTTCAAACGATACGCCTTCATTGCTTTAGCTGCCCCTTAGGTGATCAATGCCGGCAATTTAACCTGGCAATGTGGCGCAGTTATGTTCAACGGCGGCGCCAGAACAAACCTTCAATCCAGCTTCAGAACCTCCCCCGCCAGATACAGGCTGCCACAGATCAGCACCCGTGACGGCGCCGAGATCTGCCGCAACGCGCCGGCCACGTCCGGTCCGGCCAGGGCCACGCCGCCGGAGGCCGCGATGACGTCATGCACGCCAAGCGCCAAATGCTGCCCCGGCTCCACCACCGCGAAAACCCGCGCCGCCCTGGGCAGCAGCGGCGCAAAAAACGCCACCACATCCTTGGACTTCTTCATGCCCACCAGCAACGTGGTCGGTCCTTCCCAGCGGTCGAGCTGTTCCGCCAGCGCTAGCGCGCCGCCGGGATTATGCGCGCCATCCAGGAACAGGCTGGAGCCCGCGGGCAAAAGTTTCAGCAGCCGCCCCCGCAAGGGCTGCAATCGCGCCGGCCATTCTGCACGCGACAGGCCTGGACTATAGGCAGAAACTGGAATCGCCAAGCCGGAGGCCCGCAAGGCGGCGATTGCAATGCCCGCATTATCCGCCTGATGCGCGCCGATCAGACCGGGCTTGGGCAATTGCATCCCGGCAAAGCGCAATCCGGTGCCGGTCTCCTCGATTTCCCAGTCCCGGCCTCGGCGCAAAAGCTTGGCATTTTGCAGCGCCGCCTCGCGCTCGATCTCGGCCAAAGCTTCCGGCAATTGCAGCCCTGTCACCACGGTGCCGCCATGCTTGACGATGCCGGCTTTCTCCGCCGCGATCAGCGCCAGCCTGTCGCCAAGAAAATCCTGATGATCCATCGAGATCGAGGTAATCGCCGCCACCAGCGGCGGAGCGATCACATTGGTTGCATCGAACTTGCCGCCCAGCCCCACCTCCAGGATGCATAATTCCGCCGGCACGTGCGAGAACAATAAGAACGCCGCTGCCGTGATCGCCTCGAATACGGTGATCTGGTTGCCCTCATTCACCGCTTCGATCTCATCCAGCGCCTGCGCCAGAGCGTCATCGGAAACAAGCGCGCCTGCCAGCCTGATCCGCTCGTTGAACCGCACCAGATGCGGCGAGGTGTACACGTGTACGCGCAACCCGGCCGCTTCCGCGATGGCGCGCAAAAAGGCGCAGCAACTGCCTTTGCCGTTGGTCCCCGCCACATGGATCACCGGCGGCAGGTGCAAATGCGGATCGCCCAATTCGCCCAGCAGCCGGAGCAGCCGGTCCAGGCTCAGATCGATCAGTTTGGGGTAGAGCTTGTGAAGCCGGTCTAGACTCGCTTGCGTGCGTCCGCTCAAGCCGCCGCTTTCTGCTGGTTGGCGGTCAGCAGAGCCACCAGCCGGGCCAGCGTCTCGGTCAATTCGCCGCGCTTGATCACCATGTCGATTATGCCGTGCTCGTACAGATATTCCGCCCGCTGGAATCCCTCCGGCAGTTTCTCGCGCACCGTCTGCTCGATCACGCGGGCGCCGGCAAAGCCGATCAAAGCGTTCGGTTCGGCGATCTGGATGTCCCCCAGCATGGCGAAGGAAGCCGAAACGCCGCCAGTCGTC
>JAMFRY010000106.1 GCA_026225015.1 Alphaproteobacteria bacterium | reverse complement strand
CTCATCAGCTCATTCGATGTGAACCCCGGCAGCGTTCGCGCTGACGCGACTCAGACCTAAAACTCTGGCCTAAAACTCTGGCCTAAAACTCTGGCCTAAAACTCCGGCCTAAAACTCCGGCATGTCAGTCAGCGGCGGCGCGGAGGCATTCCAACCATTCGGCCCGGATATGGCATAGCTTGGGATCGTCATCACGTCGCTCGTCGGTTGATACATAAGCGCCAGCTCATAGGCATAGACTTCTGATCCGAGCGCCTCCGAGATCACGCCGCTGTACCACGCCGAAATGATCGTCAAAGCGGCATCCTGGACGCTTCCCTGGGGAATATCGGGATAAAAATCTTCGACGACTTTCGCATTGTTTTTGCGCGCAATTGTTAGAATGTCGTCGATATTCTGTTCCATATCAGGATAAGCGACGGCCAGGGCGACGGCCAGCCGAGCGCCGACCGCCCCATTTAACTGATGATTGACTAGAAGCGACGATACTTCCATGAACTTCGGGAGTGGGATGCCGGAAACCGTACCCGCCAAGGCGGCAACGTCACGAGGCGCTGCGGCCAATCCCAGTAACGCAACGCCACCACCAAGAAACCGCCGCCGAACGAGACTATACTCAGGGGGGCAATCATCACGAAAAGGATATGTCATGCGACCTGTCTCCAACCCGTTGCGGTACCTATTGTCTGTAATTAATAGCGGGTTTGAGAACATTTCAAGAGGCGAATCTACATTGCGAGCAAGTTCAACCACCGTTCATTTGAGCCTCGCCGGCACAATTTGTCGGCTGACTTGTGTTTTGTCCGAGATGACGGGCATCGCTTCCGCGCCGCTAATTCTACCTCGCTACCTTCCTTCCTCCCATCAGCGCTGCAGCACATAGGTTCCGGGCGCCGGACAAAGCGGCTCGTAACCGGCCTCCGCATTGCCCATCACCGGCGGCGGCACGGGTGCGGAGGAATGCGCGTTCAGCCAATGCACCCATTCCGGCCACCAGGACCCTTCCTTCAGCGCCGCCATTTCAAGCCAATCTTCGGGATCGAGATATTTGCCGTTTTGCACCCGCCTGAGCACCTTATAGTGCCGGTGTGGGTGGCCTGGCTCGCTGACGATGCCGGCATTATGCCCGCCAGATGCCAGGATGAAGGTGATACTGCCGTGGTTGAGCAGATGCAGTTTATGCACCGAGCGCCAGGGCGCGATATGATCGGTCTCTGTCCCCACGACGAAGAACGGCGTGTCGATATCGCTCAGCGAAACCGGTTTGCCGCCGGCCGGCAGACGGCCTTCCGCGAGATCGTTGTTCTGGAACAGATGCCATAGATATTCCGAATGCATGCGGTAGGGCATGCGTGTTGCGTCCATGTTCCAGGACATTAGATCGTTCGGGTGGTCCTCCTTGCCCAGAAAATAACGTCGCACCCGATGCGACCAGATCAGGTCGGCCGAGCGTAGCATCTGGAAGGCGCCGGCCATTTGCGACGCGTCGAGATAACCGCGCTTCCACATAATGTCATCAAGGAAGGCAAGCTGCGCCTCGTTGATGAAAATCTGCAGCTCGCCGGCTTCGGTGAAATCGGTCTGTGCCGCGAACATGGTTACGCTGGCTAGGCGAGAATCGTGATCGCGCGCCATCGCTGCGGCGGCGATGCCCAGCAGCGTGCCGCCCAGGCAATAGCCGGCGGCGTGGATTTTCGGCGCGACCGTGATGGCGGTCACTGCATCGAGCGCATCCATCACGCCCAGCTTGCGGTAATCGTCGAGATGCAGGTCGCGCTGCTCGGCGCCCGGATTTAGCCAGGAGATGCAGAACACGGTGTAGCCTTGGCCGACCAGAAAATTGATCAGAGAATCTTCTGGTTTTAGATCCAAAATGTAATATTTCATGATCCAGGCGGGTACGATCAGCACCGGTTCGGGCCGCACATGCTCCGTTTGCGGCGCATATTGAATCAGCTCGATCAGCGTATTGCGGAACACCACTTCGCCGGGCGTGACGGCAACGTCCTCGCCCGGTGTCAGCGGCAGCGCAACCGTTCTGCCGTTCGTGCGGGTCGCCAGATCATTCAGATAATGCTGGGCGCCGGTGCAAAAGTTCTCGCCATGCCGCTCCCCGGTGACGGCGAGCACTTCCGGGTTGAGAAGCGGATTGTTGGAGGGCGAAAACATATCCAGCCATTGCCGCGCCAGGAAAGCGACCATCCTCTCATGGCCGGCCGCGACACCCGGCACATTGGTTGTGGCTGAAGACCACCAGTGCTCGGAGTGAAGAAAAGCCTGTTCGAATAGACTATGCGGGAAAAGCTGCCAGCCGGCATGGTCGAAGCGATGATCGCCGGGTTTGGGAGAAAGCTTGGCGGTTTGTCCGATGCCGAAACTGCCCTGCCACAGTGTCAGGGCATCCGCGCAGGCCTGCCGGACCAGCTCCGCGCGCCTTCCCGGCTGATTGGCCAAATGGGTTGCCCAATCCATATAGGCCCCAACCAAGGCGGAAGGTGAGACGCCGCCGGAGAGCGAGGCTTCAAAAGCGTGCAATTCCCGGTCGATTCTTCTTAATCCCGACGTTTCGCTCATGCGGCATGCTTCCCTGTTGATCGATGCCTTGGCGTCTACGGTGAAGGGCAGCAATTCTGCCATGACCTGGATCAAGCCGGAAGATCGCCGCCACTACGCCGCCACGTCACGGGCAGGATGATTGTATCATCGCAGACCAGCGTGGTCTGCGCCCTTGATTTCGATCATCGTGATAATCTTATGATGATGGCATGAAGGAAGGCGCGGCCGGCTAAGGCGCGGCTTTATCTGCGCCGCCGATTTCGGGGCGCGGCTGGTTTGAAGTCATGGTTCGGTGGTGCGCGCCTGCTACGGGCTTGGCGCGAAGGGAGGCAAAATGAGCGGCGTTTTTTCGGGTGATAGTATTTTTCATGGCCGGCTGCGCAGGGCGGCGCCCGGACTGTTCTGGCTCGGCCTGGTGATGGTGCTGCTGGGGCTCGCCGCCATTTTCTTTCCCATGGTGGCGACGCTGGCGGCAACCGTGCTGGTGGGCTGGCTGTTGCTCGTTTTTGGCGTGTTTGCGCTGTTCGGCGCCTTTTCCATCCACGGCACCGGACCGTTTTTCGCGGCATTGGTCCTAGGCCTGCTGGCTTTGGCGGCGGGGTTCTTTTTGCTGTTCAGCCCGCTGGCCGGCGCCGTCGCGCTGACGCTGCTGGCTGGTATCATCTTCCTGTTGCAGGGCGCCTTCGAGCTGGTTTTCGCGGTTGAAATGCGCCCAGTTGGCGGCTGGATCGGGATGCTGCTCTCCGGGATCGCCAGCATCATCGTGGCGCTGTTCATTATCGCCTTCTGGCCGGGCATCTCGCTGATCTTGCTCGGCATCCTGCTCGGGGTGAACTTCCTCACCACCGGCTTTGCTTATCTCGCCGCGTCGCGGTCCTTCAGAGCATGAATATGAATCTGAGGTGGCTGCCATGAGCCGTGATTGGATGTGGTCGGATGCGGTGGACATGCTGCTGCGGGCCGAGCGCCTGCAGCGCCAGCTCTTCTCGCCACAGGTGTCGGCGCCCGCGCAGCCGGTCTGCTGGGAGCCGCCCGCCGATATATTCGAAACCGCGCAGGAGCTGATCGTCATCGTGGCCCTGCCCGGCGTCGATGCCGCCGATGCCAGGGTGACGATCGAGAACGGCGTGCTGGAGATTTTCGCGCAGCGCGGCCTGCCGCGGGAATTGCACAACGCCGCAATCCACCGGCTGGAACTGCCGCAAGGCTATTTCAAGCGGCAGCTGCGCCTGCCACCAGGCAGCTATGGCGAGATCCGGAGCGCGATAGACAAAGGCTGCCTGATCGTCACCTTACGTAAGTTTACCGGTTGAGGAGTCATGATGCGTAAAGATTCTTTCCTCCGCAGCCCATCCGATAGCGCCGCCACGAGCCTGACGCTGGCAGCGGATGCGCTGATCATTGTGCCGGTGCGCAATTTCGTCCTGTTCCCCGGCACGGTGCTGCCCTTGGCTCTGGGCCGGCCGAAATCGATCGCCGCCGCGCAGGAGGCGGTGCGCCAAGGCAGGCAGGTGGGCGTTTTGATGCAGCGCGACCCGGAGGCGGCCGATCCCGCTTCGATTGATCTGCACCGCATGGGCACCATCGCCAATATTCTGCGCTTCGTCACCGCGCCCGATGGCGGCCACCACCTGGTGGTGCAAGGCGAGCAGCGGTTCCGCGTAACCGAATTCCTGCGCGACACGCCGTTTTTCGCCGCCCGCTTCGAGCGTATCGAGGAGGCTAAGCTGACCAGTCCGGATATCGAGGCGCGGTTCATGCACCTGCAGGCCCAGACGCTGGAAGCGCTGGAATTGCTGCCGCAGGTGCCGCGGGAATTGCAAAATGCCGTGCAGGCCGCCGATTCCCCCGGCCAGCTTGCGGATATGGTGGCGGCCTATCTGGATATTTCCGGTCCCGAGAAACAGGAGCTGTTGGAGACCATCGACATCGCGGCGCGGATGGAGAAACTCTCCCGCCTGCTCGGGCATCGCATCGAAGTGCTGCGGTTATCACAGGAAATCCGCCAGCAGACCAAAACCGCCCTGGACGAGCGCCAGCGTGAAATTCTGCTCCGCGAGCAACTGGCGGCGATCCAGCGCCAATTGGGCGAAGGCGATGCCGGCAAGGCAGAGGAGATCGCCGGCTTGAACGAGGCGGTGGACAAGGCCGAAATGCCGGACGAGGTCGCCACCGCCGCGCGCAAGGAAATCCGCCGGCTGGAGCGCATGCCCGAAGCCGCCGGCGAATATGGCTTGGTCCGCACCTATCTGGACTGGCTGATCGAACTCCCCTGGGCGCCCCCGGAGCCAAAGCCGATAGACCTGACAGAAGCGCGCCGCAT
>JAMFRY010000105.1 GCA_026225015.1 Alphaproteobacteria bacterium | reverse complement strand
GTTCGCTCGGCATCAATCTACGCAACACCAAACTCACGGCTTTCGCCATCGGCGCCATGTTCGGCGGCTTCGCCGGCTGCTTTTTCGCCACCCGCCAGGCCTTCATCAGCCCGGACAGCTTCACCTTCATCGAATCCGCCACCGTTTTGGCCATCGTCGTGCTCGGCGGCGCCGGCAGCCAGCTCGGCGTGGCGCTTGCCGCCATCGTCATGATCGGCATCCCGGCGCTGCTCC
The DNA here is from genome assembly GCA_026225015.1 of Alphaproteobacteria bacterium. Lineage (GTDB taxonomy): Bacteria > Pseudomonadota > Alphaproteobacteria > Acetobacterales > Acetobacteraceae > Acidocella. The sequence continues at coordinate 2,526 of JAMFRY010000105.1, read as the reverse complement.
AGGAACTTCAAATATACCGCATGCTGATCTTCGGCATCGCCCTCGTCACCATCATGGTCATCCGCCCGCGTGGCTTCATCTCCACGCGCAAACCCACCGTCTCCCTGGGTAACGCCAAAATCATCGGCGCCGAAATGATTTCGGAAGGAAGGGGGTAGGATGCGTGGAAAAGTGCAGCCCGTCGTCAAATGACTTACAAAGACACCCTGCTCACAGTCAGCGAGCTCACCATGCGTTTTGGCGGCCTCACCGCAGTCAATGCGCTCAGCTTCGAAGCCAAGCGCGGCGATATCACCGCCGTCATCGGCCCGAATGGCGCCGGCAAAACCACTGTGTTCAACTGCATCACCGGCTTCTACAAACCCTCATCCGGCAGCGTCAGCATTGCCCATTTGCCGGGCGAATCGCTGCTGCTCAACAAACTCCCCGGCCATGCCATCGCGCGCAAGGGCAAGGTGGCCCGCACCTTCCAGAATATCCGCATGTTCAGCGGCATGACCGTGCTGGAAAACCTACTGGTCGCGCAGCATAATGAATTGCAGGCCGCCACCGGCTTCGGCGTGCTTGCCATTCTCGGGCTCGGCCGCTACCGCGCCGCCGAGAAAGCCGCCATCGAACGCGCCCGGCACTGGCTGGAAGCCACCGACCTGCTGGCCCGCGCCGACGACCCCGCGGGCTCGCTGCCCTACGGCGCCCAGCGCCGGCTGGAAATCGCGCGCGCCATGTGTACCAACCCGGTCCTGCTCTGCCTCGACGAACCCGCCGCCGGCCTCAACCCGCGCGAAAGCCACGCATTGAACGAATTGCTGCTGAAAATCCGCAGCCTTGGCTGCTCGCTGCTGCTGATCGAGCACGATATGGGCGTGGTGATGAAAATCTCCGACCACATTATCGTTCTCGACCACGGCAAGAAAATCGCCGACGGCACGCCGTTTGAAGTCCGCAACGACCCCGCCGTCATCGCCGCCTATCTCGGCGAAGGCGACGAAGATGATCCAGACGCCCCGATCGCGGAAACCCTGCACGCCGAACCGAGCATCACCGCATGAGCGCTGTCCTTACGCTGGAGCGCGTCAATACCTTCTACGGCCCGATCCAGGCCCTGCGCGATGTTTCCATGGAGGTGAATGAAGGCGAAATCGTCACCTTGATCGGCGCCAACGGGGCCGGCAAATCCACCTTGATGATGACCATTTGCGGCAACCCGAAACCCAGAACCGGCAGCATCATTTATCGCGGCGAAGACATCACCAACCTGCCGACATACGAGATCGCGCGCCGCGCCATTGCCCAATCTCCGGAGGGCAGGCGCATCTTCGCGCGTATGAGCGTTGAAGAAAACCTGCTGATGGGCTCGCAGGTTATCAAATTCGCCGATTACGACAAACAGCTCGGCCTGATGTTCGAGCTGTTCCCGCGCCTGCAGGAACGTTTCGCTCAACGCGGTGGTACCTTGTCCGGCGGCGAGCAGCAGATGCTGGCCATTGCCCGGGCGCTGATGTCCAAGCCGAAACTGCTGCTGCTCGATGAACCCTCGCTCGGCCTGGCGCCGCTGGTGATCAAGCAGATCTTCGGCGCCATCCGCCAGCTCAATCGCGACACCGGCCTCACCGTGCTGCTGGTGGAACAAAACGCCAATCAGGCGCTCCGGCTGGCGCATCGCGGCTATGTGCTGGTCAATGGCGCCATCACCATGGCCGGAACCGGGTCCGAATTGCTGGCCCGCCCGGAAATTCGCGCCGCCTATCTGGAAGGCGGGCATTGATCGGGCAGCGTGTTTTGGCGCATACTTCCCCGCGTCGCATTTGCCTTCAAACAAAATGTTACTCAACAAGGAGAAAAACTTTGCGAAACATCCTTCTCGGAGCCGCGGCTTGCGCGGCGCTCGTCGCAGGGCAGGCAGCCTCGCCGGCGCAGGCCCAGGTTAAAATTGGCGTCGCCGGCCCCCTCACCGGCTCCAACGCCGCTTTCGGCACCCAGCTCAAAACCGGCGCTGACCAGGCGGTTGCCGACCTCAACGCGCATGGCGGCGTTCTGGGCAAGCAGGTCATTGAAATTCCCATCGATGACGCCTGCGACCCGAAACAGGCGGTCACCGCCGCCAATCAATTGGTCTCCGATGGGGTGGTGCTAGTGGATGGGCATTTCTGCTCCGCTTCCTCGATCCCCGCCAGCAAGGTCTATGCGGATAATGGCATCATCGAAATCTCGCCGGCTTCCACCAACCCGCAATATACCGATGATGGCTCGCCCTTCACCTTCCGCACCTGCGGCCGCGACGATGAGCAGGGCAAGGTTGCCGCCGAATATATCGCGCACCATTTCAAGACCGCCAAAATCGCCGTGCTGGATGACAATTCCACCTATGGCAAAGGCATCGCAGACCAGGTTCGCCTGAACCTCAAAAAGCTCGGTATCCCCATTGTATTCAACACCTCCTATACCGCCGGCGACAAGGATTATTCAGCGCTCATCAGCCGGCTGAAACAGGCGGGCGTCACGTTGGTTTATCTCGGCGGCTATTAT
>JAMFRY010000104.1 GCA_026225015.1 Alphaproteobacteria bacterium | reverse complement strand
CTTCAATGGCACGATCGCCATTAATCCAGGCGCCAGTGACAGCAGCGCGGGCGGCGATCCGGGCGCAACCCTGGAGGCGCGCGCGCAGAGCCTGCCGCCGCTCATCACCGATCAGGGTATTTTGCTGATCGATCAGGTTTCCCCGGATGGTGTGCAACCGGCCAGCGGCAGCTATACCGGCTTGATTCAGGGCAGCGGCGTTCTGACCAAGATTGGCGCCGGGACGCTGACGCTCAGCGGGGCAAATACCTATTCCGGGGGCACCAATCTGGACGAGGGCAGCACCGCCGTGGCCGCCGATTCCGCGCTTGGTGCGACCAGCGGGAAGTTGACCTTCAACGGCGGCGCTTTGCAACTTCTGGCTAGCTTCAACCTGGCCAATACGCGCGCCATTTCGCTCGGCGCCGGTGGCGGCGCCATTGACACCAACGGTTTCCAATCGGAGATTTCGCAAGGCATCACGGGCGCCGGTGACTTCACCAAAGCCGGCGCCGGGACACTTGTTTTGAATGGCGATAACACCTTCGGCGGTTCTACCAACGTTTTGGGCGGAACGCTGGTGGTGGGGGATGCCGCCGATCCGGGGGCGGCGATTTCCGGCGGTGGCGCCGTGCTGGTTGATTCAGGCGCCACGCTTACCGGCTATGGAAGCATTGCCGGCACGGTGACCAATAACGGCACCGTGGCGGCGGCAAACGCCCTCGCCCCTTTTGCCGGCGCGGCGGATGGCAGCTTCACCCTTGGCGGTATGGCCAATGCCGGGCTTGTAGACATCGCCAGCACCGCCGCTCCCGGAAATGTTCTGCAAGTGGATGGAGATTACGCCGCCTCCGCCAATGCGACGCTGCAATTGGCAACCGAGCTGAATGGCGGCGGCCCGCTCACCAACCAGGTTACGGACCGCCTGCTGATCAAGGGCAATGTCACCGGCGCCACGACGGTTTTGATCAACGTGACGGGTGTTGGCGCTTTTACGAGTGTCGGCCCTTCAAACGCCGGCTCGGGCATCTCGCTCATTCAGGTCGCGGGCAGTTCGACGCCGGATGCGTTTACCTTGGCGGGCGGGGTTGTGACCGCGGGCACGCCGTTCCAGTACCGGCTTTTTGCCTACGGGCTGGGTTCCCCGAACTTGATAGCTTCTGCCGCGCAAAGCCTGGTGGGCAATGGGCTGCAATGGGATTACCGCTTACAGGATGCCTTTATCACCGCAGCGGGCAGCATCGTTCCTGGTTCGTCAGCGGCAATTCCTGCCAGGCCAGCCGTCGCGCCGCAGGTACCGGCCTATCTCTCCGCGCCGGAGGCCCTATTTTATGCCGGCTTTGAAACCATGGACGAGTTGCATCGCCGCCTCGGCGAGATACGGCAGGATGACCAGGTAGGCATCGCCAATGACAACCAGTTTTTTGTCCGGGTTTTCGGCAGTGACTTCAACTACGCCACCAATCGCGGTTTTGCCGATTATGGCTATAACATGTCCGGAAGCGACAGCGCGGATCAGTTCGGCGCGACGCATCGGGTGATCGACGATGCGAATGGCACGCTCAGGCTTGGCCTGGCCGCCACCTTCGGGCAAATCTGGTATAGGCCCGAGGCTGTGGATGGGCAAAGCAGTGGGTCGTTCAGCACCAAAACCATCGCCGCCACCTCAACCTGGCAAGCGCGCGCCGGCTGGTATGTAGATTCCATTCTCTCGGGCGGCGTTTTCAGCGGTCAGGTCAAAACAGCTTCCGTCAGAGCCACCGGTCTCAACGGCAACAGCATCGCGGTCTCGATCGAGGCGGGCGACCCGATCGCGTTTGGTTTATATGGGCTGGTGGCGGAGCCGGAGATGCAGCTTACGTTCCAGCACCTGGCTTTCGCCCGCAAAACCGATGCGGCCGGCATCGAAGCTGCTTTGGGTGCGCCAAATCAAGCTTTGCTCCGCGCCGGCGCCAGGCTGCTGCGGAATTTCAGCTGTTCAACCGGCGTGACAATTACCCCTTATGTGGAAGCTAATATTTTGGAAGGAATCGGCGGTGGCGACACGGAGCATTTCGGCAATGCCGCCTTCACCACGGGGGATTATGGCGCCGCGCTGCAATTGCGGGCAGGTCTGACCGGGCAGGTCAGGCAGCGCCTTTCGCTGTATGGCGATGTCGCCCGCACGCAGGATGTGGGCGCGGCCGGATTCCGGGGCTGGGAATTTAATGGCGGTTTGAAATACGCGTTTTGAACGCTTTTCCCTCCCCCTCGTGGGGAGGGCCAGGGTGGGCGTTTTCACGAAACGGTCTTGCCCTCCCGCAACAGCGCGATCTGCTCGCCGCTCAGCCCAAGAATCTCCCGCAAAATCTCATCGGTATGCTCGCCCAGAACCGGCGGCGCGGCGGGAATGGGCTGCGCGCTGCCGGGGAATTTGATCGGCCGGTTCACGATCGGAATTTTCCCCAGCACCTTGTGGTCGGTCTCCACCACCATTTCCCGCGCCACTGCCTGCGGCTGCGAGAGCGCATCGGTGATTCCTAGAATCGGCGCATGCGGCACTTCGTATCGGGTGAACAGCGCAACCAGTTCAGCCACGCTGCGCAGGCAGGTAAAGCCGCAGATCATTTCGTTGACAAGACGGCGATTGTCGCGGCGCTGCTCGATGGTGGCAAAACGCGGATCGTCGATCATTTCCGCCAACTCCAGCGCCTGGCAGATGCGCCGCCAGAAACTATTGGTCAGGCAGGCGACGATGATCGAGCCATCGCTGGCGGGAAAGATACCGTAGGGCACCAGATTGGGATGCTCCGAGCCTTGCGGCTTGGGGTCCTGGCCGGTGAAGAAGGCAAGCTGCGGCAGATAGCCCAGCATGCCGATCAACCCGTCGAGCAGGCTGACATCGATGAGCCTGCCGCGCCCGGTGGTGCAGCGCTCATATAACGTCGCCAGAATGCCCATCGGCCCATTGATGCCGCCCACCAGATCGCCGAGGGGAATGCCGAGCTTGGTGGGCGCGCGGCCGGCCTCGCCGTTGACGCTGAGCGCGCCGGAAAGCGCCTGCAACACGATGTCGAAAGAGGGCAGGTCGCGCAACGGCCCAGTGAGGCCGAAGCCGGAAATGGCGCAGTAGATCAGCCGCGGGTTGCGCGCCGCCAGCACCTCATAGCCGAGCCCGAGCCGCTCCATCACGCCGGGGCGGTAGTTTTCGATCAGAACATCGCATTGATCCGCAAGATCGCGCCCCAGCGCCGCGCCGGCTTCGGATCTCAGGTCGATGACGATGCTTTTCTTGCCGCGATTCACGCTGAGGAAATAATGGCTGACGCCCTCGCGGAAGGGCGGAAACAGGCGGGTCTCGTCGCCGGTTTCGGGTGGTTCCACCTTAAGGACTTCGGCGCCCAGATCGGCCAACGCCAAAGCGGCGGAGGGGCCCGCCAGCACGCGGGTAAAATCGAGCACGCGCACCCCCTGAAGCGGGCCGGCCCAGGGGGAAACGGAGGTCTCTGGCATACGCGGCCGATCCTAACGCTGGTCGCCAGGCATGCGCAAATCAGGCTTTGATGCGGCGCATCGTCATGGAGAGTTTGAAGCGCGAGGCGGGGTAGATATTGATCGTCGCCTGCACGATCTTGCCATCGGCTGTTTTGTAAACCCGCAATACCTCCAGCGCCGGCGAGCCCTCCTTTACCTGGTGGCGCATAGCCTGTTCGCGCGAGATCAGCACCGAGGCGATTTCCTGGCTCACCTCGGCGATGCTGAGCGCGAACAAATCCTCGATCAGCGGAAAGATCGGGCCGTGATGACGCGGCAGCAGTCGGCCGACCGAGGCGAATTCCCGGTTGATGTAATATTCGGTCCAGCAAACCGGGGAGTCGACGCCATCCTCATGTCGGAAGCCCTGCACGGCCAGCCATTCCTCGCCGCCCGGCACGCCGATGCGGGCCGCCAACGCGCCATCCACACTGAACATTTTCATCAATTCGATTTCAAGATGCGTGCTTGTCGTCTGGTTGAGCAGATCGTTGATCGACATCGAATGCAGCACGTGGAAATCCGATTGCACGATCGGCACCACCACGGTGCCCGCACCCTGCCGGGAGGTGACCAGTCCATCTTCCCGCAATTGCCGCAGCGCCTCGCGGATGGTGAAACGGCTGACGGAGAAGCGCCGGCGCAATTCATGCTCGGTGGGCAGTTGCGTGCCGACCGGGAAGGCGCCGTTCAGGATTTCCTCCTTCAAGGCGCGCGCCACCTGCGAATAGAGCGGCGGGCTTGGCGCTGCGTTGTGGCGGGGCAGGATTGCGGATTCTTGCTTGTTCATCGGGTTCTCAGCAGGGCGCGATGGGCTTCGCTTCGCTCTGCCCATCCTACATTAGTTATACGGACTAATTCAAGGGTTCGGTAAGCCGAAATTGCCAAAACCTTCGGATTATCGCATGTTGACGCTGCCCCTATTCATGGTATCTGTCTGGACATATTTTAGTTCGACCGCCATGCCCCAAGCAACGGATCAGAATTTAGGAGGAGAAGATGAACAAACCGGACACCGGCCCGCGGGAGCCGTTATCGGAGCCACGGACCATTCCCGTGGAGGCCTTCATCTCGCCGGACTATGCCAAGGCCGAGGAGAAAAAACTGTGGCGCAAGGTTTGGCTGCAGGCCGGCCGAGTGGAGGAGATTCCGGAAGTCGGCAACTACCTGACCTATGAAATCACCACCGATTCCGTCATCATCACCCGCACCTCCGAGGATACGATTTCGGCCTATTACAACGTGTGCCCGCATCGCGGCCGCCGGTTGATCGACACGCCGCCGGGTGAGCGCAACGCTGTTGGCAAGAAGCGCAATTTCATCTGCGGCTTCCATGGCTGGGGCTTCAACCTGGATGGTGAGAACATCGCGCTGCTGGAAAAACAGGACTGGCAGGGCGCGCTCACCGAAGCGCGCACCCATCTCACGCCGGTGAAGGTGGGTACATGGGGCGGCTGGATATGGATCAATCTCGACCCGAATGCCGAGCCGTTGCTGGATTATCTCGCGCCGGTGCCGGAAATGCTCAATCCGTTCCAGTTGCAGAACATGCGTTATCGCTGGCGCAAATGGCTGGTGTTCGACTGCAACTGGAAAGTGGCGCTGGAGGCTTTTGCCGAGACCTATCACGTCAACACCACCCATCCGGAATTTCTGCAATTCGGCAATTTCCGAGGCTGGTCGCGCTCGCACGGCCTGCACGCCCATATCGGCTATGAGGCGCCAAAGGAGATGGACCAGAATCAGGCGGCGAAACTGCGTTTGGGGTCGGGCGCCGATGCGCGCATCTCGACGGCGAAAACGCAGGTCTTTACCTGGGAGAACGCCAATACGAACACCACGGAAACGCTGGTGAATGCGGCGATCCGCTTAAAGGATGAGCTGCCCGAAGGCACGCCGCCGGACCAGGTGCTGAAGCACTGGCTGGAATCGGCGCGGCGGGTGGATGCCGAGCGTGGCGTGGTCTGGCCGGTGGTGGACCCCAAGGATGTCGGCAAAAGCGGCACGGCCTGGCAGATTTTCCCGAATTTTCAAATTGGCCATGCCGTGAACAACATGCTGTGCTACAGCGCCCGGCCGTATAAGGGCGATCCCGATAAATGCTATTTCGAGGCGGCGGTGTATCAGCTCTACCCGGAGGGCGAGGCGCCGGATACCAAATGGGAATATACCGCGCCGACGGACTGGCCGCCGGTGCTGCAACAGGATTTCGACAACATGGCGGCGGTGCAGCAGGGAATGAAATCCGCTGGTTTTACCGGCACCAAGCCGAATCCCTACGCGGAGCGAAGCGTGGTGAACCTGCACACAAATCTGGCGAAATATATGGGGATCGGCGAACCGCGGGAATATGATTAGAGGTTCCGAAACCAAAAAAGGAATGCTGTTGGAATGAAAACGAATCTCGGCACAGTCCCGGTTTCCGCCGATGTCTGAGCTTAAACGGCAAGGCCCGTTGAAAGGGCTGACCGTGGTGGACGTCACCTCGATGGTGATGGGGCCGTACTGCACGCAGATCATGGCCGATATGGGCGCGGATGTGATCAAGGTGGAATCCCCGGAGGGCGATAACTGCCGCTATATCTCGGTGGCGCCGGCGCATGGATTGGCGGGGGTGTTCGTCAACGTCAATCGCGGCAAACGCAGCATCGTGCTGGATTTGCGGAAGGAATCCGACAAAGCCGCCTTGCGCGCGCTGGTGGCGAAGGCGGATATTTTCGTACATTCCATGCGGGCCAAGGCCATCGCCAAACTTGGTTTCGATTACGAACAGGTGGCGAAGGTCAATCCCGCGATCATCTACACCAATTGCTATGGCTATGGCCGCACCGGGCCCAATGCCGAATTGGCGGCCTATGACGATACCATCCAGGCGGAATGTGGAATCCCGGCGGTGCAGCAGATGCTCACCGGCGAGGCGAATTTCGTCGGCACCATCATGGCCGACAAGGTATCGGGCCTCACTGCGCTCTACGCCACCATCATGGCGCTGTATCACCGGGAGCGTACCGGCGAGGGGCAGGAGGTGGAGGTGGGCATGTTCGAGACCATGGCGTCCTTCATGCTGGT
>JAMFRY010000010.1 GCA_026225015.1 Alphaproteobacteria bacterium | reverse complement strand
GCCGACAATTTCCTTGAGATTTTTATCCTGTTCCATCCGGAGACCCCTTTGGCGGCTTTCATCCGCATCCATTACGCAGTCCGGCGTCGAGCGCGCAACGCCATAAAACACGCCAAGGAGGACCTACATTGACCTATTGTCTTGGAATCCTACTTCCCGAGGGCCTCGTCCTCGCCGCCGATTCCCGCTCCAACGCCGGCGTCGACCAGGTTGCCCGCGTTCACAAGCTCGCCGTCATCAACAAAGCCGGCGAGCGGGTTATCGCCATCCTCTCAGCCGGCAATCTCGCCACCACCCAATCGGTTGTCACCTCGCTTCAGGAAGCGCTCGGCTCCGGTGATACCGTGCATGACCTCTACACTGCGCGATCGATGTTCGAAGCCGCCAATATGCTGGGCAACAAGATGCGCGACGTCGTCGACCATGAAAGCCGCTACGTGCAGCCTTATGGCGATCCCTCCGCCACCTTCCTCATCGGCGGTCAGATCGCCGGGGAAAACCCGCGGCTCTTCGAAATCTATTCCGCCGGCAATTTCATCGAGGCCTCCGACCGTGACTGTTTCCTGCAAATCGGCGAGACCAAATACGGCAAGCCGATCCTCGACCGTGCGCTGACAATGCGAAGCCGGCTCGACGAAGCCGCCAAGCTGGCGCTGCTTTCCTTCGACGCCACCATCCGCAGCAATCTCTCCGTCGGCCTGCCCATCGACATCCTGCGCTACGAAACCAACAGTTTCTCGGCGGAAAATGTCGCGACGCTGCAGGAGCATAATGCCTATTGGCGCGAGCTGCGTCAGAATTACGCCGACGGCCTCGCGGATCTCATCGCCCGGCTGCCATCGGCGCCGCGCAATATGTAGGATCGGTTGAACGAAGCGAGCCCATCACTTTTCTCCGAGCTGGACGAGGAAGCAGGAAGTGGCGGAGTGGGAATATTGCCGCGTGGGAGGTGATGGGCTGTTTTTGGCGCGCGGCGTTTTGAGCGCGCGATTGCATGGGTATTCCTTCCGGGTTGGTTGTTGGGGCGTGGTCGGCAGTCATGCAGACCAGGAAAAAAGATGGAGCTTGCGCAATCAAGTGCGTGGCGTTGCTATGATTGCCGCGGCAAGGCGCTTCTGATTAAAGCTTGGTGCAAATGCAGAATGTCGGCATCGATTTTGGCACCACCAACACCGTGGTGGCTTTCCTACAGGAAGACGGTTCCGTGCGAAGCGTTGGCTTTCTTAACGACGAGGTGTTCCGGTCTGTGCTGTGTTTCTGGACGGAAAGGACGGGCGCCAGCCAGCTTTTGCGCCATGAAGCGGGGCCGGGAGCTGTCGCTGCCTATCTCGATGACCCGCTGGACAGCCGCCTGATCCTGTCCATGAAGACCTATCTCGCGCAGCGCAGCTTTACCGAAACACGGATATTCGGGCGGCGGTTCACCCTGCAGAGTTTGATTGCCACCTTCCTTCGGGCTTTGGCGGAGGCGGCCGGATTTGCGCCTGGTGGGGTACGTGCCACAATTGGCCGTCCCGTGCGGTTCGCTGGCGAATTCGCCGATGACGAATTTGGCGAGGGACGGCTACGCGAAGCGTTCGCCGAAGCGGGGTTTGCCGATGTCACGGTAGCGCTTGAACCGGAGGGGGCGGGATGGCGGTTTTCCCGCAGGCTGACCGCGCCGACCACCGTGCTGGTCGGCGATTTCGGCGGCGGCACCAGCGATTTTTCGGTTTTGCGCTTCATCCCCGGCGAACCGGTCCAGCCGCTTGGCCATGCCGGTGTTGGCCTCGCCGGGGATGTTTTTGATCAGCGTATCATCGAGCGGGTCATTTGCCCGCATCTCGGAAAAGGCGACACCTACCGCATCATGGACACGGATTTGCCGGTGCCGCCCGAATACTATGCCGCCTTCGCGCGCTGGCACCGGCTCTCGCTGATGCGTAATCCCCGGACCTTGCGCGAGATTGCCGAGGTGGCACGCAAAGCGCGTCACCCGGAGCGGCTGGAGGCATTGATCACCTTGATCACGGACGAGCAGGGATTTGCGCTTTACCAGGCGGTCTCCGCCGCCAAGATGACATTGTCGAGCGAAGCGGCGGCCGAGTTGCGCTTCTCGCATGCCAGTCTGGATATCGCCGAGACAATCGGCCGCGCTGCGTTCGAGGACTGGATCGCGCCGGATCTGGCCAGGATGGCGGGGGCGATCGATGAGGCGCTGGCCGATGCGGGTCTGGCGCCGCCGGATATTGACCAGGTATTCCTCACGGGCGGCACCTCTTTTGTGCCTGCGGTGCAGAGCCTGTTTACGGCGCGGTTTGGCGCGGAACGGGTCGCGGCGGGCGGCGAATTGGTGAGCGTGGCCGAAGGCCTGGCGCTGATCGGCGCACAGGCAAGATGACGGTCACAGGGTGGGAGCGTTTTGCATTGATTGCTGGTGCGCGGCCTGCTGCTGGAGTTTCTTGTTATGTTTGTTGATTTCGTGGCCGGCGAT
>JAMFRY010000103.1 GCA_026225015.1 Alphaproteobacteria bacterium | reverse complement strand
TAGGCGATATCGTCGGTATATTGCACCGGCGGGTGTTTGCAAAAATACGCGCTGGGACCTTCCAGCACGCCGCCGATTCCGGCATCCAGCGCCAGCTTGCAGCAGCGGATCATGTCGATCACCACGCCGGCGGACTTGGGCGAATCCTGCACCGAAAGCCGCAATTCCAGATCCATCGGCACGTCGCCAAACAGCAGCCCCTCCATGCGGATGAAGGCGATCTTGTTGTCATTCTGCCAGGGCACGTAATCGGAGGGGCCAATATGGATGTCGTTCTTCTCCATCCGTTTCTTGGCGACCGCCTGCACCGCCTCGGTCTTGGATTTCTTCTTGGAAACCAGGCGGGTCTGGTTCTTCATGTTGAGGAAGTCGGTATTGCCGCCGGTGTTCAACTGATAGGTGCGCTGCAGCTTCACACCGCGCTTGGCGAACAGATCGGTCAGCACGCGATGGGTGATGGTGGCGCCAAGCTGGGATTTGATGTCATCGCCGATCAGGGGCAGGTTTGCGGCGGCAAATCGCGCCGCGTAGGCCGGATCGCTGGCGATGAATACCGGCATATTGTTGATAAAGCCGCAGCCGGCCTCCAACGCGCATTCGGCGTAGAAGCGCGCCGCCTGCTCGGAGCCGACCGGCATGTAGTTGAGCAGCATATCGGCCCGGCTGGCCTGCAATGCGGCGACAATCTCGGCTTTGGAGCGCTCCGGCGCCGCGGCGCGGATGAAGGTGCGGTCATCGTCGTAATCGGTCATGTGTTCGGAAATGCCGTCCAGCACCTGACCCATATGCACCACAACGCCGCTCAAGGGAATCTCGGCCTGGAAGATCTTCGTGCAGTTCGGCTTGGCGAAGATGGCGCGGCTGACATCCTGGCCCACTTTCCTTGCATCCACGTCGAAGGCCGCCACCACCTGGATATCGCAAGGCAGGTAGCCGCCGATCTTGGCGTGCATCAGCCCGGTCACGCCCTCGCGGCAGCGTTCCGGCGTATAATAGTGAATACCCTGGATCAGGGAGCTGGCGCAGTTGCCGATACCAGCGATTGCGATGCGGATGCCATTTTTTTTCGCCATGACCTACCATCCTTGGTGATTGCAGCGCGGAGGAGCACGGCAATAGGTTGGCTTTTCTTAGCCCGCGACTTTGTATGTCACAAGCATGACAGTTAACGGAACTTTTGGAGATATTCAGCGCCACCGCCTCAGTCCGCCCGCCTCAGTCCGTCCGCCTCAGCCCGGGCAGGCTCATCTCGGGCAGGCTGGCCTGTACCAGAGCGCTGTAGAGCTGTGTTGGCGCCAGCTCCCGCACCGAGGCAGGGCTGATCCGCGCCAGGTTTGCCGCGTTTCGGATGGAGCCATACCAATGCACGATCAACGTTTCCGGCAACAGCGCCTCGGCCAGCACCGACTCGGCCTGCCGGCATGGCATGAACCAGTGTTCCGAAATTTCCGGCGGCAACGGATAAAACCTTGCCGGGGAATGCACCACCAATCCAGAATAAGACCGCGACAGAAGGAGCGATTGGTACAGGTCCGGACCCAGCGCGTAAGGGGCTACCGGCTTTCCCGCTGGCAGACTGGCCATGGCAAGGAGGGCATCGGCGAAAAGCGGCGCTTCTGGCTCGCCTCCCATCACGGCGTTGTTGACCGCGCTGACATACCAGCTTTGCACCCTCCTGAACCCGCGCCAGCCGCCGGGGCTCAGGCGCAGCGCCTTGCGCAGCACGTCCAGCGCCAGATGCTTCGCCCAGACCAAGGGCGAGCGCGAGTCATAGACCCAATGTGGCCAGACGATCTGCTCGGCCCCGATGAATTGTTTTGCCTCCAGCAGCGCGGTGAGCGGGGCCACGGTGATCGTATCCATATCGATATAGATGCCACCTTCAGCGAACAGGATGGCGGCGCGCAACAGGTCTGAGCGCTGCACCGGGCCGGGCAGATCGGCATAAAGCCGGTCAATCGCCGCGCCCAGCCCCAATGCGCGTTGCACTGGCGCCAGATAGGCCTTGGGGTCGAGTGGGTGCAGGCGCAGGCCAATGGCCGCGTGCAAGCTTTGCAAAACCGGCCCGTCCTCCAACGCATCGGTATGATGCAGCACCACCTCCGCCAGCCCGGCATTGGCGGCGGCGGTGAGCAGGGCAAAGCCATAGGCCCAGGGCAAACGGGGGCCGATCCAGCAGAAATGCGCGACAGGCGGGATAGCCATGCGGACGGCCAAAATAAGGAGGCCCGCGCTTAGGCGGGCAAACCGGGCGCTGTCAACCTTGTTGTCACGCCATTGCCATTTGATGGCGACTCTGTTAGCCGCGAAAGATCGTATCAGCAGGAATTGTCTGGGAACATGACCGAGCCCACCCCGACACATAACCCAGGGCTAATGAACCGGTGCGCCGATTTCGGAACCATCGCTGAAGCTTTGGACTATGCCGCGCGTGGAGTGACCGGCCTGAATTTTTACTCCGGCAAAGGCGAACTCTCGGAGGTTTTGCCTTACGCCGCGCTGCGCGTTGAATCGATGACTCTGGCGCGCCGCCTGCTGGCCGCCGGGCTGAAACCCGGCGAGCGCGTCGGGCTGCTGGCCGAAAGCGATGGGGATTTCGCGCGGGCCTTCTATGCCTGCCAATATGCCGGGCTGGTGCCGGCGCCGCTGCCGCTGCCCGCCGCGTTTGGCGGCAGGCAAGGATATATCGCGTTTCTGCGCCGGATGATCGAAGCCTCGGATGCCCACGCGGTGCTCTGCCCGGAAGTTCTGGAGGACTGGCTGGCCGAAGCTTCTGCAGGCTTGCGCCTGAAATTCCGGGGCACCATCGCGGCGCTGGAATCTGCACCAATGGCGCCGGAATCGGACCTGCCACAAGGCGATCCCGACGCATTGGCCTATTTGCAGTTTTCCTCCGGCAGTACGCGTTTTCCAGTCGGAGTCGCCGTTACCCAGCGGGCCTTGATGACCAATGCCTATGGCATGGCGAAATTCGGCCTGCAGGTGACCGAAGATGACCGCGCCACCACCTGGTTGCCATTCTACCACGATATGGGCCTGGTCGGGTTTTTCCTGATGCCGATGGCCTGCCAGCGCTCGGTCGATATTCTGCCGACGCGGGAATTCGCGCGCCGGCCGTTGCTCTGGCTGTCGCTGATCAGCCGCAACCGGAGCACCATCTCCTTCAGCCCCTCTTTTGGCTATGAGGTCTGCACCAAACGGGCGCGGACCGCCCCGGCCGACACGCTGGACCTTTCCTGCTGGAGGCGCGCCGGAATTGGCGGGGATATGATCCGCCCCGCCGTGCTCTCCCGCTTTGCCGAGCGCTTTGCAGCGACTGGCTTTGCGCCGCAGGCCTTCAGCCCCAGCTACGGCATGGCGGAAGCGACCTTGGCGCTCAGCTTCACGCCTGCCGGCCAGGGCGCGCGCGAGGATTCAGTGGATCGGATTATCCTGGAGCGTGAGCACCGCGCCGTGCCGGCCGATCCGGCGAGCCAGCGTGCCCGCACGTTCCTGGTCTGCGGTAGGATGCTGCCCGGCCATGAGATCGAACTGCGCGGCGAGGGAGAAAAATTGCTGCCCGAACGCCAGTTGGGCCGTATTTTTGTGCGCGGCCCCAGCCTGATGCAGGGCTATTTCGGCGCGCCCGAGGAAACGGCGCGGGTGCTTTCCCCCGAAGGCTGGCTGGATACCGGGGACCTTGGCTATCTCATCGACGGGCAGATCGTGATCACCGGGCGGGCCAAGGATCTGGTCATCATCCATGGCCGCAATCTCTGGCCGCAGGACCTGGAATGGGCCGCGGAGGCGGATATTCCCGGCTTGCGCAGCGGCGATGTCGCGGTTTTCTCGGTGGATGAGGAGGAGACGGAGGAGGTTGTGGTCCTGGCCCAGTGCCGCATCCCCGATCCGGCCGGGCGCGAGGCGCTGACGCAGGAACTGACCCGCTTCTTCCGTGGCCGGCATGGGGTGGAGACGCGGGTGGTGCTGGTGCCGCCGCATAGCCTGCCGCAGACCTCTTCGGGCAAGCTCAGCCGCAGCCGGGCCAGAAAAATGTATGTCGAGGGCGTGTTTGCCCCATATCCGTCGGTAGAAGCGGCTGAATGAATCTTCCCCGCGCCGTTCTCACCGGCGCGACGGGGTTTTTGGGGTTGCATTTGCTCCCCGCCTTGCTGCGGTCGGGATTCAAGGTCCGTATTCTGGCGCGGGGCGATCCGGCGCCGGGCGCCTGGGAAGGGCTGAGTTTCGAGACGGTGCACGGCAGCCTAAGCGATGCCGGGGCACTCAAGGCGCTGGTGCAAGACGCAGATGTCGTGGTGCATGCCGCTGGGTTGATCAAGGCGCCATCACGGCCGGAATTTTTGCGCGTCAACCGGGATGGTACGGCCGCGCTGGCGGGGATCACCCGTGCCCAGGCGCCGGGAGCAAACTTCCTGCTGATCTCGTCCCTGGCGGCACGCGAGCCGAGTCTTTCCGATTACGCCTTCAGCAAGCGGCAGGCCGAGGTGGTGGCTGAGGCAGTTTTCGCCGGGCAGGAGGGGCGGTTCGCAATTATCCGCCCGCCGGCAATTTACGGGCCGTGGGACAGGGCAACCCTGGGGTTTTTCCGGGCGTCGCTGCTTCCCGTAGTACCTGTTTTAGGGCGAGGCAGGGTCGCGGTGATCCACGCCCGGGATGCTGCCTCGGCCATTGCCGCTCTGGCAAAAAATTGGCACCCGGGCCGTTTCGTTTTGGCAGATGAGCGGCCCCAGGGTTACAAGATGCGCGACGTGGCTCTGGCCGCCGCGCGCGCCACGGGCAGGAGGCCATGCCTTGTGCAGTTGCCAGATGCATTGGTCCTCGCTGCCGGGCAGTTTGCGGGGCTATGGGCGCGGCTAACCGACAAGCCGCGGATTTTTGGACCCGGAAAAGCGCGGGAAATGCTGCATCTGGACTGGACGGTACCCAGAGCGGAACTGCTGCCGGCAGAGGTTTTTGCCCCGAGTGTGAGTCTTGAAGATGGCTTTGCCGACACAGTGGCTTGGTACCGCCAAGCCGGCTGGCTATAGCGCCTTCTCATAGACCCGGTAGGTTTTGTATGGCTTGGCGCCCAGGCTCTCATTCATCCGGCGCATCGGCAGGTTATCCTCGAGAATCCAGGACAGCTCGATATGGGTCAAACCCATTTCGATGGCTTGCTTGCGAACCATGTCGATCATCAGAAACGGCAGCAGGCCGCCGATGATGTCCTGGCCAGCCGCGCGGCGCACGCCCATCAGCGGTACGCGGGCGGTTTTCACCCCGCTGACCTTCAGCCGCCAGAGCAGCTTGGCCCAGCCGAAGGGCAGCAATTTGCCGTTCAGGTCACGGATCGCCTCGTTGATATTGGGCAGGCCGATCAGGAAGCCGACCGGCTCGCCATTGCGTTCCACCAGGCTGGTCAGCCGCGGGTCGAGCAGCGGCTTCAAGGATTTGGCTAGATAATCCGTCTCGGCCTCGGTCAGCGGCACAAAACCCCAGTTCTGCGACCAGGCATCGTTGAAAATACTGGTGACGTTGCGGATTTCTTCGCCGATCCGCTTCATGTCCAGCCGGCGCAGTTTCACCTCCGGCGGCAGTTCACGGGCGAGCAGGCGGCGCACGCTGGCCGGCAATTGCCCGGTGATGTCGTACAAATAGGCATAGACGTCCTTCACCTTCCGAAGGCCCAGCGCCTCCAGCCTGGCGGCGAGATAGGGCTTGTCATGCGGCATCAGCAGCATCGGCTTCGTGCTGAAGCCGTCGATCAGCAGGCCGGTTTCCTCGTTGATATTCAGGTTGAAGGGACCCTGCATGGTTTTCATCCCGCGCTCACGCAGCCAGGCTTCGGCAGTGTGCAGCAAGGCCTCGATAATCGGCGCATCGTCCTGCGCGGCGAGCATACCGAACAGGCCGGGCGCGTCCGGGTTGAGGGACAAAGCGAGCTTGTCGATCTGGGCGCTGATCCGGCCGACATCGCGGCCATCTCGCCGCGCCAGCCAGAACTGCACCTCCGCATGGCCGAAGAACGGATTTTTTTCCGTCAGCGCTTCCTCGCGCTCTATATGCAGCGGAGCGATATAGGCCGGATCGTTCTTATGCAGCCGTTCGGGCAGGCGGATGAAGCGGCGTAGCAGGGCTTTGCCTGCAACCGGGATGATTTCAATGCGACTCATGGAGGTTCCGTAAAATTACGTGCCAGAAAATTAGGGGGCGGCGGGCGGCTTGTCGCGCGGCGGCGCGCCGGTGAGCTGCATGACCCAGGGATAGCGCTTCGCCTCCACAAGATCGTAGCCCAGGTTGAACACGGTTGCACTTTTCCGCCTGTCCCTGGCATTGGCGTAATAGGAGCGAAACAGCCGGTCCGGCAGGAAGCTGACGATACCGTAATTGCCGTTTTCGTTCTGGAAATGATGCATCAGATGTTCTCGCTTGAGTTTTTGCACGAGCAGGCTTTTTGGCCTGATGTTCAGATGCTGGATGCAATGGATGAATTCATACACGCAGGTAGTGATAAGCGATGCACAGAACGCTGCCATGGCCCCCGTCCAGCCCGCCAACGCGTAGCCGACCGGGCCGGTGATGATGGCCATAGTGGGGATGGTGTTCAGCGGCGAGCCGAACAGCACTGCGAGCCGGTGCGGATCCTGGTGATGGTCGAAATGGATGCGCTTCCATAAAGCGGCGCTCCAGCGCATGCGGTACAGCCAGCGCCCATGCAGCACAAAACGGTGCAGCCCGTACCAGGCCAGCGGGTAGATCAGGATAACCGAAAAAGCGGGCAGGAGAATCGCCTTTGCCCC
This sequence comes from Alphaproteobacteria bacterium, assembly GCA_026225015.1. GTDB lineage: Bacteria > Pseudomonadota > Alphaproteobacteria > Acetobacterales > Acetobacteraceae > Acidocella. The sequence goes on along the minus strand of JAMFRY010000103.1, from coordinate 4,869 downwards.
ATGCGCATGACCGAGGGCGTAGGCTCCGGACAGCAAGGCGAGGCCCGCATAGAGATTGATTGCCGGATAGGTGAGAAAGGCGGCCCAGAGTTCGGCCAAGCTCATCCGTCCCAGATCATAGCTGCGGCCGTACCAGGCGCGGCCCCAAACGAATTTCTTTGCCATTGTTGCGGGTTCGTGCCCCTGTTCTGCCGGTGGTAAACGCTGCAGATGCCAGGGGCTCCGCAGTTTCCCCCCGTAGCATGGGGGGAAATGGGCTGCAAACCGCGACGGCTCTGGTAACGCAAGGAGGATTACGTGGAGACCGCCGAATATGTTCACGCTGAAACCGGGATCCGCCTTGCCCAGGCGCGCTATTGCGACGCGGTGTTCCGCAAGGATTTCTCCGCCTTCGGAAATTGCCTGACGGTGGATAGCGAATGGCGTGTCGGAGGGCGGGTTTTGTGCGGCCGATCCGAATGCGTGGCCTTCCTTGAAGATCGCCTGGCCAGGTTGCGCTGGGTGCTGATGACATTCCGAACCTCCATTCTGAAAATTGCGGCGCAAACGGCGAGCGGCCGAACCTATGTCACCGAACAGAGCGCCCTGATGACGGGCGGGGGCAGAAATTCCGTCGCGACGTATTTTGAACGCTTCGTTCGGGAGGACGGCGTATGGCGGCGCAGCTGGGCTTTATTTCAACTGCACTATCTGGGTGAGACGGACCTCCCAGGAAGATTTTTCGCACAGCCCGATTATGGGTCGCCGCCGGCCATGCCGCCTGACGAGGAAGCAAGCGCCGCATCCGCTTGAATCAATCGAGCGTTACCAGCCCGCCATTCTGCCATTGCTGCAACGTTGCGAAAGCTCGCATGTTCTGGCCAGTTTTATCCAAAGCCATGCCCCAGCCATTGGCGAGACCGCCTGCAGGGATGTTGGCCTGATGGAACGCGCCCAGCAATTTGGTGGTGTCGCCATTCACTGAAGCCAGCAGGTCGAAGACCAGCTTGGCGCCCACATAAGCGCTCAGGCTATCAGCCGAGCGCGGCGGCATGCCGAACCGGGCCAGGTAGGCGCCGGCAACGCCGGAGGCGGCTGGAGGGTAGAACGGTGCTGCGCTGATATAGGTGCCGTTGAAGGCGGGCCCAAGCGCGAATGCGGTCTCCCGCAATCCGTAGCCCTCGCCGCAACCAATCAAGGCACGGGGTTTCCAGCCGATATCCTGCATGGCCTGATAGAAGACCAACACATCGTCACTGCCGGCGGCGTGGAGCAGAATTTCGACGCCGGCGCGCATCAACCGGCCGGCCGAATCGTGCAGATCGGCGGCGTCCTCCGCATAGCCGATGCTGAGCAGCGGCGTGATTTGCTGCGCCTGCCACCGCGCCAGCGCGGCGGCGGCGATCGCCCCGGCGGTGGCGCCGGTGTTGAACAGCAGGCCGATTTTTTTGTTCGGGAAATGTTTGCTTATCGCGGCGATGGCGGTGGCGGCCAGCATCGACGTGGTCAGGCAGGTACGGACCAGAAATTTGAAGTTCCGCCCGGTGATGCCATCCGCCGGGGCGTCCAACTCGAGATACGGTATCTGCGCCAGCTCCGCCGAGGCCGAGCCCGAATAAGACAGGCCCGATACGCCAGTGCCCAACAGCGCGTTCACATTGCCGGAGATAAGCGACCGGGTGGTCTGCTCCACCTGGTTTTGATCGGGCGCGTCGCCCAGGACCAGGGTTAATTTCTGTGCGGCGATACCGCCGGCCGCGTTGATGGCGTCCTCGGCGAGCAGCACGCCGCGCAGCGCTTCATCGCCCAGCAGCGAATCGGCGCCGGAGAGCGGGAACAATGCGCCGATTTTGGGCGCCGCTGGGGGGGGCGGGCTTTGGGCGCCGTTTGCCGCCCTGGCGGCAACGAAGCTTAGGGGAATCGCCGTGCAACTTGCTGCGATAAAACTGCGGCGGGGAAAATTCATCAGGCGGGAAATTGCCTGACCGGTCCGCCGGATGCAATGCAGCCGGCCAGGTGCGGCCGTCAAAGTGCGGCCCGCAAGTCACGGCTGCACCTTGACGCCGGCGCCTCAATTTCGGAGCTATTGGCCATGGCGACAGAAATTCCTCGGATGATGCGCTATGTGCAGGTCACCGCTCCCGGCGGCCCGGAAGTGCTGCACATTGGCGCGACGCAAGTGCCGGCAGTGAGGGATGATGATGTGCTGATCCGCGTGCAGGCGGCGGGCGTCAACCGGCCGGATGTCCAGCAGCGCAAGGGCCTTTACCCGCCACCGCCCGGCGCCAGCCCGATCTTGGGGCTGGAGGCGGCGGGCGAGGTGGTGGCGCGGGGCAGCGCGGTGACCGCGATAAGCCTGGGTGAGCGCGTGACCGCCTTGTGCAATGGCGGCGCCTATGCCGAATACGTCACCGCACCCGCCAGCCAGTGTCTACCTTGGCCCGCCGGCTATGATGAGGTTCAGGCGGCTGCATTGCCGGAGAATTATTTCACGGTCTGGGCCAATCTGTTTGATATCGCACGGCTGAAGCCCGACGAATCCCTGCTGGTGCATGGCGGCACCTCCGGCATCGGCATCACCGCCATCCAGCTCGCCACGGCGCAGGGCTCGAAGGTTTTCGCGACCGCCGGTTCGGCCGGGAAATGCGGGTTTATCGAGCGGCTGGGGGCGGTCGCCATTAACTACAAGGAGATGGATTTTGCCGCCGAGATCGCCCGTCTGACGGAGAAAAAGGGCGTCAACGTGGTGCTCGACATGGTGGGCGCGCCGTATACAATCCGCAATGTCGCATCGCTTAGCACTGGCGGACGGTTGGTGCAGATTGGCCTGATGGAAGGCAACAAAGTCGACGGCTTCAGCCTGGCCCCGGTGATGACCAAGCGCCTGACCATCACCGGCTCCACCATGCGCCCGCGCAGCACGGCAGAGAAGGGCGCAATCGCCGCGTCGCTGCTTGCCCATGCCTGGCCGCTGCTCGAAGGCGGCGGGATCGCGCCGGTTATTCACCAGGTCTTTGCGCTGGAAGAGGCCGCCGCTGCCCATGCGCTGATGGAGAGCAGCGCGCATGTTGGCAAGATCATGCTGCGGGTCCGTTGAGCGGATCGGAAATCCGTACCGAATACGGCGCGCAAGGCGAGGTGCTGCACCTGATCCCCTTCGGGCCGCCGGAATTGCCCTCGGTGAGCAAGCGGCATCTGGAGCAGGCCTGGGAAGCGGCGCGGGGTGCGGCGTTGTCGGCCGCAACCGGAAAAGCGGCACGAACCCATGCATTCCGCTTCCGCGAGGGCAACATGCAGCCACTCGATCTGCTGCTGGCCGACCGCGATGCGGCGAGTTGGACTGGCGGGGTGGAGCGCATCGCCGATCTTTCCACCGCCTATGGGATCTCGCTCTGCCTGCGGCTGCTGGCGCTGGTGGCGCTGATGGGCAGCGCGGAATGGCTAAGCCCCTGGTTCACCCTGAAACGCAGCGGCGCGGCTATTCATCCCGCTTTGCTGCAGGCGGCTTGCCTTGCGCCATTGACGCCAACCGGTGGTTTCGCCGAAACCAGCCTGCGGGCGCTATTGCCCGCGGAATTTTAACGCTCCGGCGGACACGGCAGGAGGAACGGGGTTGAGGTGATGGCCGGAACTGGCATGCTGAACTGGGCGCGCGCAGTCTGCGTTATTCTGCCCTTTGGCGCTTTGGCGGCCTGCGCGGCGCCGGCATCGGATTCCGAGCAGGCCAATCTTGCCGCGTGTACCCAACAGGCTGACGCGGTGTATCAGGCGGACAATTACAATGGCCTGGCCCGCACCGGCCAGAATGGCTTGCTGTATCCCGCAACGCCCAACCATGTATTTGATGCGCAGCGCATGGGCACGCTGGATGCGCGCAACAATCAGATCAAGGATTGCATGGAGAACGGCAATCCGGAAGCGCCGGCCGCGCCTGAGCCGGCCGCGCCGTTGCCCGCGCCGCGGATCATCGGGATCCAGAATCAACCTTAAGCGACAACCTATCGGAGAACGCTCATGAGCCGCATCATTCGCACCGAAGCCAACCAGATCCTTGCCAAAGCCGTCGAGTATCATGGCTTTGTCTACCTGCAGGGCGTGGTCCCATCCGATGTTTCCCTCGACATAACGGGGCAGACCAAGGACGTGCTGGCGCAGATCGACGCCTTGCTGGAAACGCATGGCACGGACCATACCCGCCTGCTGCAGGCGCATATCTGGCTCAAACATATCACAGACCGGGAGGCCTTGAACGCGGTGTGGTCAGCGTGGCTGCCGGAGGGCGGAGCGCCGGCAAGGGCCTGCGTGCAGGCCGTTCTGGCCGATCCGCATTACCTGGTTGAAATAATGGTGACAGCCTGCCGTTAAAAAATCCATCTAAAGCTTAACATTATTTACGACTTGCTAACGTTTGATTTTGCTGCTAATTTCGTTTGCCTACAGGAGCGTGGGATCGAGGCAGCAGCGTAAAATAGCCCGCAGAAAATCAGAAATAGGAAACCTGTCCCAAATTTTTTGTAAGCAAGAGGCGTGAATTTCGATTTTCTTGCGGTGTTGTAATTTTGCATCAGATTCGTGTTGCGAAATCCGCAATCCACCCTTAGCCCGGACACATGGCAAAATGCTTTGAGGGCAATCAGGGAATGAGACTTCGCGGATGAAGGCTGGCTGGGTCAGAGTGAGCGCGTTGGGGGCCTGGACGCGTTCGCGGTTGGTAACTTCGGCGATTTTGCTAGGTTTGCTTTGCGGGGCGCATGCCGCGTCGGCCGAGCCCAAAACCGCCCTGCATGCGCCCCGCAGCCATCACGTTTATGCCTCGCGCCATCTGTATCCGGATCATTATGAAGCGGCTACCGGCGAGCATGGCTATGCTGGCCATCGCGGCATCCGGCT
>JAMFRY010000009.1 GCA_026225015.1 Alphaproteobacteria bacterium | reverse complement strand
TCTAGTACCCTGCGTCATTCATGACGCAGGGTACTGCGCGCGGGTTGGTGGGCGGCGCGCGCTAAATGTAACGCTATTGGGACACGGCATTTTCAATGCCGTGTCCCAATAGCGTAGTCCCCAGCCTCACGCGTTGTTAAGTTTTGCGGCGCCTAATGCGCGCTGACCCAGGAGAACGCCGCAATCATAGATACCGGCCGCAACGCAACGCCGATCAATGCAAGGCCGGCCGCAAGTGCGCTCACCTTGTCACCCGCCGCCGTGTCGAACCCAGCCCCCGCGCAGCATCACTCACGCTTCCAAACGTTCCTCTCGGAGCTGAACCCGCTGCAATATATTCCCGTCATCGGCACCATCTACCGCGCCATTACCGGCGATGTCATACCGGAGCCGGTTCGTGATGCCGGGTCGATGCTGGTCAGCGGGCTGATCGCCGGACCCATCGGGGTTGCGATGAATATCGGCGAACTGGTCGGAGAAAAAATAACCGGAATGGACCCCGAGAAAATTGGCGTCGCAATGCTGGCGAAAATCGGGATTCATGGCTTGCACCCCGCCGAAACCGAGGTGGCGCAACAAACAAGCACGGCCGAAGCGGCTGCAAAACCCGCTAAAGCCGAAAACGCCTCCCCTTGGTCAGCCTCACAGCTTGCCGCCTATGGGGTTAGCGCCGCGGGCGGCGAGCTCAAACTCGGTGCGCTGCAAGGTGCCGACGTGCTCAACAACCTCGAACTCGACAAATTGCAGACGGACAAGGCGGCCGCCCGATATGCCGCCGCCGCCAGCGCCGCCGCCTAGTACATCGAGGAAAGCACCGACTTCAGACGCTTGATCTCCTCCAGCGCCCGGCCAGTACCAAGGGCGACGCATTGCAGGGGGTTTTCCGCCACCATCACCGGCAGGCCGGTGGAAACCCGCAGCACTTCATCCAGCCGGTGCAGCATGGCGCCGCCGCCGGTCAGCATGATGCCTTTATCAACGATATCGGCGGCCAGTTCCGGCGGCGTGTTTTCCAGCGCCACCTTCACCGCTTCCACGATCGCGCCCACCGGCTCGGCCAGACTCTCCGCAATCTGGCGCTGTGTCACCGTCACTTCGCGCGGCACGCCGTTGATCAAATCCCGGCCTTTCACCGTTCGCGTCGGGCCATCGCCGGGGCCGTCCATCCAAGCGGCGCCGATATCCATTTTGATTCGCTCGGCCGAGCTCTCGCCGATGAGCAGGTTAAAGGCCCGACGGATATAGGAGATGATCGCCTCATCCATCTTATCGCCGCCCACCCGCACCGAGCGGGCATAGACGATACCGCCCAAGGAGATCACCGCCACCTCGGTCGTGCCGCCGCCGATATCCACCACCATCGAACCGGAGGGCTCGGTCACCGGCAGTCCCGCGCCGATCGCCGCAGCCATCGGCTCCTCGATCAGCAGCACTTTACGCGCGCCGGCGCTCTCCGCACTTTCCTGAATCGCCCTTCGCTCCACGGCCGTGGAGCCGGAAGGCACGCAAATGATGATCAACGGCGAGGCAAAACCGCGGCGGTTATGCACCTTGCGGATGAAATGCTTGATCATTTCCTCCGCCACCTCGAAATCGGCGATCACACCATCGCGCAGGGGCCGGATGGCGGAAATATTTCCCGGCGTGCGCCCGAGCATCTGCTTGGCTTCCTCGCCTACCGCCAGAACGTGCTTGCGGCCCTTTACATCGGCAATCGCCACCACTGAGGGCTCCGCCAGCACTATCCCTTTGCCCTTGACATAAACCAGCGTATTCGCAGTCCCGAGATCAATCGCCATGTCGGCGGACATGACGCCCAATATTCTACCAAACATTCAAACCCTTCCTGCCATGAATTCCAGCGCCATGCACCGCGATCATGCAGCGGCATGGCGGGGGCGATCACCATCTTATGGCGTTGCAGGCCTTACAGCCGGCATCCCCGGCCCGCAAGTATGCTGGGCCGGCGCAGGGACTGCACGGATGGCCACAGCCGCACCATATTGTAGCCATCGGATTGCCCCTTTGCCGGCCCAGAGCCGATTCCGCCCTATCAGGAGGCCACGACATGAGACGTAAGCTTTCCCATCCCTTCCTAACCGGCTACGCCCTGGCGGCACTCAGCCTTGCCGGATGCGGCTACTCACCGGGTTCCCGGGCGCTTTCCGGCGGCGCCATCGGCGCCGCGACGGGCTTGGGGCCCGGAACCGGCGCCTTGATCGGCGGCGGCGTGGGCGCAATCGGCGGGGCGGCCACCAACCCCAATACCGTTAATCTGGGCCGCCCGCTGGTTGGAAATTGAGCTGATCATTCCATTTTTAATCCAATCCGCTCGGGAATTTCGAGCTGAAGATTAATAGTCGTTCACACGACAGACGCGCGGCAAATAAGATTGCAATTTCGTCCGTCAGGAAAAATATCTGAACCACGTTCACAAGGAGTAGTTTGCGATGTTGCGTAAAATTATCGTACCCGTTTTACTCTCTACATTGGTCCTGGGCCTTGCCGGTTGCGGCTACTCGCCGGGCCACCGGGCGCTGACGGGTGGCGCAATCGGCGCCGGCGGCGGCGCGATCATCGGCGCCGCGACCGGCATGGGCGCCGGAACCGGCGCTCTGATCGGCGGCGGCGCCGGCGCACTGACCGGAGCGGCGACTTCCCATAATCAACTCAATCTGGGCAACTGAAGGTTCTGATCGTAGGGCGCGCAACGCCTGGCACCTTGCTCGTGAAAAAGCGGTGGGTGTTCCCTCCGGAAACCAACCTACGAGCAGGAGAAAGACTTCGGCGTGAAAAGTGGCAGAACCGCCATTTTCCCTGTCAAATTCCTGCGCCGCGGATCGAAATGATTTCAAAGTTGTTAAGCGAATTCCAAGCTGTATCCGCGGTGATCGCCGGAAGTTTTCGCTGCGATGCAAGCGCAAGACAGGCGCGATCTCCCAGTGAAAGACCGGCTGATCGCGTAGAATTTCGCAGATCACCGGCAATGCAAGCCTGATCGAGATCGAAATCAACGACTTCAACGCCAATTGTTGCAATAGCTGTCCGTGCTTGATCGGCGGGCATCCCACGTTCGCAAAGCTTGCTCACGACCTCGGCGAAGTTCACGGTCGAAAGCAACGCCCCCGGAAGCGTCAATCTTACTCTATCGGCACCGGGTTCGGCGAGCAGAAGCGCTAATACTGCGGAGGCATCCAAGACGGCATTACTCATTCCCCGCCGCCGCGTGGCGCTCAGAGATGAGTTCATCAACCAGACCTGTATTTTTCGGCACATACCGGTGCACCAACGCCTGAGCCCGGCGGATGGCGGCATCTACGGGTTCAAGAACAACAGTGCCATCAACCAGGCGTGCAAGAAGCTTTCCACCCCCTTGCACGCCAAGTTCAGCCCGCATGTTGGCCGGAATTACGATCCGGCCATTCGGCGCGATGGTTAAGTTCGCCCGGATCATGTCAGATTTATCCAAAATGCCATGATTTATGTATATGACATTTCAGGATTTTCCGTCAATACCTTCAAGCGGAAAGCGCCACCGGCTCCGTTCTTGCCCGTTTCACCAGCAGCCTGTTCAACCCATGCACATAGGCTCGGGCGGCGGCGACGATCGTGTCGGTATCCGCACCCTGGCCATCCACCAGCTTGCCGCCTTCCTCCAGCCGAACGGTGCAGCGGGCCTGCGCGTCGGTTCCCTCCGTCACCGCGCCGATCGAGAACAGCCGAAGTTCGGCCTGATGCGGGAAGATTTCATGTATGGCGTTGAAGGTTGCATCCACCGGGCCGTCGCCGAACGCCTCGGCGGACTGAACAATGCCGTCCACCTCCAGTTCCAGCAACGCGCGCGGCTTGGCTTTCGACCCTGCCCATAGTTCAAGTGAAACGAATTTGATGCGCTGATGATCGCGCATCACCTCGTCATCCACCAGTGCCACGATGTCGTCATCATAGACGATCTTCTTGCGATCGGCCAAATCCTTGAAGCGGCGAAATGCGTCATTCAGCGAATTATCGCCAAGGTCGCCATAGCCCAGCGCCTTCAGCTTGTCGCGAAACGCGGCGCGGCCGGAATGCTTGCCCATCACCAGCGAATTCTTCTGCAGGCCGATGCTCTCCGGCGTCATGATTTCATAAGTCGCGGCGTTTTTCAGAACACCATCCTGGTGAATTCCGGATTCATGCGCAAAGGCGTTGCGGCCCACGATCGCCTTGTTCGGCTGCACGTCGAACCCGGTGATCGTCGCCAGCAATTTCGAGGTGCGCATGATATTCTGGGTAATGATGTTGTTGCTGTACGGATTCTTATCCGGCCGCGTGCGAATCGCCATCACCACCTCTTCCAGCGAGGCATTGCCTGCCCGCTCGCCGATGCCGTTGATAGTGCACTCGATCTGCCGCGCCCCGCCGCGCACCGAGGCCAAGGTGTTGGAAACCGCCAGGCCAAGATCGTTATGGCAATGGGTGGAGAAAATTACCTTTTCCGCCCCCGCTACGCGCTCGCGCAACATGCGGAAAATCTGTTCCATATCCTCCGGCACCGCATAGCCAACGGTATCGGGAATGTTGATCGTGGTGGCGCCCGCTGCGATGGCGGCTTCCACGCAGCGGCACAGAAATTCCGGCTCGGTGCGGCTGCCATCCTCGGCCGACCACTCCACGTCATCGACGAAATTGCGGGCCAGTTTTACCGAGCTGCTGGCCAGTTCCAGTACCGCATCGGGCTCCATCCGCAATTTGTATTTCATGTGCAGCGGGCTGGTGGACAGGAATACATGGATCCGCTTGCGCTCCGCGGGCCTGACGGCTTCGGCGGCGCGCTGAATATCGTCGCGCGAGGTACGGGCGAGGCCGGTAATCACCGGACCCTTCACGCCTTCCGCGATCCGCTTTACGCTCTCGAAATCGCCGATGCTGGCATAGGGAAACCCCGCCTCCAGCACGTCGACGCCAAGCTCCGCCAGCGCCTCCGCCATGCGGAACTTTTCATCGATATTCATGGAAAACCCGGGCGATTGCTCGCCATCGCGCAGGGTCGTGTCGAAAATGATTACGCGATTTTCGTCGATCGCGCCAAAATTGGGATGAACAATGCTCATTGTCTGGTCTCGCTTAAAATGCCGGGTCAGAATAAGGCTTGGGGGTTTTTCACAAGTGAAAAACCCCCAAAGCATTCCCCTGAACGATGCCGGCCCTTTACGCGCGCAGCTTTACGCCCAGGGGCGAATAAGTCGAAGCAGGAGCCCAGAAATGCGCGCGGCGCGAACCATGCCAGGGCAATAGGTGATTTCGGCGCCAAAAGCAAGGCGCTTGGCGGAATAGCTGTCCCGCATCTAAAATAAGGCAACTAAAGCGTGGCAGAAACCGTGCCGAAAACCGCCGAAATCGACGTGCCGACCCCTCGCACCGCAACCACAATGGCAATCGCCACCAATGACACAATCAGCGCATATTCAACCGCCGTCACTGCCCGCCGGTCCAGTTTTAGCGCAAGCGCCGACCGAATCGCCGCAATTGCATTCATCGGCACGCGCTGGTCCTGTCGATGTTGAGGAAATCCCGGCGCGGCATTTGATCGTGCTAAAGGCGATTCCCTAAAACTTGCTTAAATAAACGTTCAAGGCAGCCGCAAATGGAAGGATTTTGGCCGAGTTAGATGTTCATAGCCCCAGATCGAGAGCGTATGTCCGCGTCCGGTATCCTTGACCCCCACCCAGGGCAAAGCCGGGTCCAGGAAGTCGCAGCGATTTAAAAACACCGTGCCGGTTTCAATCTGCGCGCCAATCGCTTCCGCGGCTTCCAGGTCACTGGAGAACAAGGCGGCGGTCAGGCCGTACGGGCTGTCATTCATCAGCGCGATCGCCTCGGCATCGGAGGCCACTTTCATGATGCCAACCACGGGTCCGAAGGTCTCCTGGGTCATCACCCGCATTTTATGCGACACATTCACCAGAATCTGTGGCGCCAAATAAGGCGTCCCCACCGCATCCACGGCAAAGTGCGCGGGATCAATTTTTTGCTCCGCCCCTTGCGCCAGCGCCTCCGCAACCTGCGCGCGGATAAATTCCGCTGCCTTCACCGATACAACCGGCCCCAGATTGGTTTGCTGCGCCGTAGGATCGCCGAGCCGGTACTGATTCGCCACCTCCACGGCGCGCGCCACGAAATCATCGAATACCGCTTCGTGTACGTAAATCCGCTCGATCCCGCAGCAGGACTGGCCGGAGTTGAAAAACGCGCCGTCCACCAGATTTTCCGCGGCAAAACCGATATCGGCATCGGCGCGCACATAGGCCGGGTCCTTGCCGCCGAGCTCCAACCCCACCGAAATGAACCGGTCCGACGCCGCCTTGCTCACCGCATGCCCAACCGCCACCGAGCCGGTGAACGCCACATGCGCAATCCTGGCATCTCGCACCAGAGACTCGGCCGTCGCACCCGCAATATGCAGATACTGAAACACCCCCTCCGGCAGTCCGGCCGCCTGGAAGGCCTGGGCAAAGCGCTCCGCCACCAGTTGGGTCTGCGCAGAATGTTTCAGCACCACCGCGTTGCCCGCCATAATGGCAGGAATCACCGTATTGATAGCGGTCAAAAACGGGTAATTCCAGGGCGCGATGACGAACACCACCCCCAGCGGCACGCGCTTCACATAGCGCTTAAAACCTTGTTTGAGCCCGGGATCCAGCGGTTTCAGCCCCTCGGCGGCATGAGCGATCATGAACCGCGCCCGATCCACGCAGGTTCTCACCTCGCCGGGCGCTTGGGCCACCGGCCTGCCCATCTGCCAAGTCAACTCCAACGCTATTTCCTCTGTACGCGACAGCAGTGCATCGCAAAACCGCTCGCAGAACGCCGCCCGCTCGGCAATGCCTATCTCCGCCCAGCCGCGCTGCGCCCTGATCGCCCGGTTCATTGCGGCGTCGATCTCGGCGGCGCCAGCGAATGGCCGCTCGGCATAAATGCTGCCATCGACCGGAGAAATCGTTTGTTGTCTTGAAGTCATCAGCGTTTCCCTTTCGCGGAGAGAAAAATTTCGTGCGAGGCAAAAATCAACGCCCCAATCGCCGCCGGTAGTAGGTAATACAACACACGGTAAAGCAAGATCGCGCCAATCGCCTGCGAGGCCGGCATATAGCCGGCGAGGCCCAGCAGCAGCACCGTATCCAGCACCCCAACCCCGCCCGGCAGCCCGCTGAACATGCCGCCCGCGAACCCGGCCAGATAAATCGCCAGCAAATGCGAAAATCCGAGCCCCGGAACAGTTGGCAGCACCACATATAAAATCGCGCAGGCCGTAGCGGTATCGGCGCAGGAGAGCAGTACCTGTCCGATCGCCAGAGCGAGGCCCGGCCGCTGAATCTCCCGCCGGAAAACCATCAGCGGCGTCTTGCCGCGCGCCGCCACCGCATAGACAGCAATAATGCCCCACAACACCGCCCCGATGCCGCGCAGGGCGAGTACCGAAAAACTCTGCCCGAATAACGGCATTTCCAGCGGATCGAACAGCAATATCGCGCCTAGCAAGGTTGCCGTGCCCAGCGGAAACGTGGCGCCGATCATCGTGATGATGCGCGCGATTCCAGCCGCCGGCACGTCCCACTGCGCATAAAGCCGAACCCGGATCGCCGTGCCCGATAGCGTCGGCGCCCCCAGCACATGGCTCAATGAATAGGCGCAGAAGGAGGCAAACCAGACATGCAGGAAGCCGATCCAAGGGAAACGAATGGATTTTTTCGCGAATAATACCCCAGGCAAATCATAAAACGCCATGAAGACACAGGAGATCGCTAAAAACCCAAGCGCGTGAAGAACCTGCCCCCGCGGCGTCGCCCCCAAAGCCGAGAGCACCGCATCCAGGCTGACCCGCTTTAGCGCCCGATGCAGCCCCAAAACAATGGCGGTTAACAATATAAGCCCAAGTACCGGCGGTAGATACTTACCGTAGCGCTTGAAAATCCCGGAAAAAGCCAAAAGAAAACCCAAATGATTACTCAAGAATCTGCTTTTTCTGTAGAAAAAGGCTGGCCGCCCGCGAAAGCAAAAAGACTTTTATTAATTCGGGCCTTTCAGGCCGCTTCCGCCTCTCGCGCCAAAGCGCCTTCGATCAGTTTTACTGTGCGCAGGACGCCGTACAAGGCGATGAAACCGCCGAAGCGCGGGCCTTCCGTCTGGCCTAGCAGCACTTGGTACAGGCAGTCGAACCAGGCCTTCAGCGGCGTAAACGGATGCCGCTTGCCCACCGCGTAGACCAGATTCTGGA
>JAMFRY010000008.1 GCA_026225015.1 Alphaproteobacteria bacterium | reverse complement strand
GCCCTCCGGCCCGATGGATGATTTGTCGCACCGCGCCGCCAATCTGCTGCTGGGCAATCCGCCGGGCGCCACGGCGCTGGAACTCACCCTCTCCGGCCCCACGCTCAAATTCCTCTGTGCGGCTACCATCGCAATGACCGGCGCCGCGATGGAGGCGCTTCTGGACGACGCGCCCATTCCGCACAACGCAGCCGTGCCGGTCGCCGCCGGTCAAATCCTTTCCATGGGTTCCATTATTGGCCCTGGCCAGCGAACCCATATTGCCGTCGCCGGCGGTTTCAAGGCGCCGGAATATCTCGGCTCCACGGCAACCTTCTCGCTGGGCGGCTTTGGCGGCCATACCGGCGGCGTGCTGCGCGCGGGCGATACACTGCGCCTTGCCAAGGCGCCCACGACCAATCCTGGCACGCCTGAATTGCCGGCGCTCACGCATGACTGGCAGATCGCCGTCTGCTACGGTCCGCACGGCGCCCCTGACTTCTTCCAACAATCCGACATCGACACGCTGTTCACCGCCTCCTACGAGGTCCACCACAACTCGGCCCGCACCGGCGTCCGCCTGATTGGTCCCAAACCCAGTTGGGCGCGGATGGATGGTGGCGAAGCCGGCCTGCATCCCTCCAACATCCACGACAACGCCTATGCCATCGGCGCCATTGATTTTACCGGCGATATGCCAATCCTGCTGGGTCCGGATGGACCCTCGCTTGGCGGCTTCGTCTGCCCGGCCGTCATTACCAAGCCGGAGCTTTGGAAAATGGGCCAGCTTCGCCCCGGCGACAAAGTGAAATTCGTAAAGGCGGATGCCGAACCCGCAATCCTCACCACGAAGGGAGATATCGTCATCCGCCGCGCCGGCGATGAGGATATCCTCGTCGAATTCGGCGAGATGAAACTCGACTTCGCGCTGCGCCTGCGGGTGCAAGCTTTGCGTGACGCGCTCGACGCCCAAAAAATCCCCGGCATCATCGATGCCACACCCGGCATCCGGTCCCTGCAAATCCATTTCGACGTGAGCCAAATCACGCGCGATGCCGTGCTGGCCGCGGTCAACACCACGCTGCCGACTTTGCCAGCGCCGGAAGACATGGTGGTGCATAGCCGCACCCTATATCTGCCGCTCTCCTGGAACGACCCGCAGATTCAACTGGCGATGCGTAAATACCAGGAGACGACGCGGCCGAACGCGCCCTGGTGCCCGGATAATATCGAGTTCATCCGCCGGATCAACGGTCTCGACTCGCTGGACGAGGTGAAGCGGATCATTTTTGACGCGGCTTATGTCGTGCTCGGCTTGGGCGATGTGTATCTCGGCGCGCCGGTCGCGACACCCTATGATCCGCGGCATCGTCTGGTCACGACCAAATACAATCCCGCCCGGCCCTGGACCCCGCAAAACGCCGTTGGCATCGGCGGCGCCTATATGTGCATCTACGGCATGGAAGGGCCCGGCGGCTATCAACTCTTCGGCCGCACCATCCAGGTTTGGAACACCTATCGCGAAACCCCGCCTTTCGCCCCCGGCCACCCCTGGCTGCTGCGGCATTTCGACCAGATACGATTCTTCGAGGTCACCCAAGCCGAGTTGGAAGATGCGCGGGCGAAATTCCTGCACGGGAAATACCAGCTTCGGATCGAGGAGCAAAATTTCTCCCTCGCCGAATACAAAGCCTTCTGCGCCGCCAACGCCGCCTCGATCGACGAATTCCAGACAACACAGCGTGCCGCCTTTGCCGCCGAGCGCGCCGATTGGGTGCTAAAGGGCCTCAACAGCTTCGAGGAAAAAGAACCCGAACCGGCGCCCGAGGAAGCCCCGCTCGCCCCTGGGCTGCGCGGCGTCGCCTCGCCGGTGCCGGGCAGTATCTGGCAGGTACTGGTCGCACCCGGCGATGCCATCAAGGCAGGCGATCCGCTCATGATCGTCGAATCCATGAAAATGGAGGTGCAAGTGCGCAGCCCCGCTTCCGGCACCCTCGTAAGCCTCGCCGGTAGCAAAGGCCAGGTTGTCCGCGCCGGCCAGCGCGTCGCGGTAATCGCTCCATGAGGGCGAACAAACGATAGCGTAGCCGGTCTCCACCGGGCTTTGTTCCGGTCTCCTAATTGTTCTTTGGCACTTCTTCGATTAGGCTGGCGCAAAAAAGGAGTCGTCCATGCGCCGCACGCTCAGCCTTGTCCTCGCCATTATTGCCACACCGGCTTTTGCCAAACCGGTATATAACTCGGCAGCCGATGTGCAGGCCATCACCCGGATCGAGAAAACCAACGCCAACGAACTGAACATTAATGCGGTAATCGCCAATTATTCGTCGAACGCCGTGCTGTACGACTTCGCTGGACCCGGCATTTTCAAGGGCCACGACCAGATAATATCCGAGTTTTCAACGCGGACGAAGCCGGTCAAAAACCTGAGCGTCAGCTTCCCCAGCATCAATGTGTTCTCCGACGGCGCCATGGCCTGCGCCGCCGTGCAGATGGTGGATGAAGTCACACTGAAAACCGGCGCCAAGTCGCAATTGAGCTTGCGCCAACTGGACGTGCTGCGGAAAGTGAACGGCAAATGGCGTGTGGTGCAGGAGCATATCTCCGTTCCCACCGATCCGAAAACCAGCCTGGCTTTGACGGACGCCCCGGTAACACCGGCAACGCCGATAGAATTCCCCACAAACCCGTTCGCCGGCCCGCGCGGCGTCAGGGCCGGGGCGCAAGCGCAGATCAAGGATTGGACGGTGGCGTTTGCCGACGCGCCTTCGGCCGATGCGGTGCTGAAACTGATGGGCCCGGGCGATCATTTGCTGATTTTCGACATGTTTTTCCCCGCGCCGGTGCAGGGACAAAAGGCGCTTCTAACCGCCTACGCGCCGGGTTTCGCGCAACTCGCCAGCGCGAGCGTCAGCTTCGATGATTTCAACGCCGATAGCGATGGTTATATCGGTGCACAGATCGACACGCAGCGTCTGGCCGTGAAGCTGAAGAACGGCGGCACGATGGTGTGGACGTTGCGCCAGAGCGACTGCTTGCATCAAGTCGGGGGGCGTTGGTTTTCGGTGTTTGACGCATTGTCCTTCCCCTTGGATGTAAAGACCGGCAAAGCGGTGATGAACTGAAAAAGCTGCCCCTTATCGGCATCAGACACCGTTTATGGAATGGGTATCCCCCACGCTCCTTCATGCAGCGCGGCCGCCTCGTCGGCGAGCAAGGGACCGATGATTTCTACATTCCGCTGGCCAGCGGCAAACACGGTTCGGCAGGGCAGATCCAGCGTCGGGTTTTCGCTGTGATTGCCGGTAACGGCTTTCAGGTCATGTTCCGACATTCCGTAGACCAGGCGCCCGACCCCAGCCCAGTAGATGGCCCCCGCGCACATCGCGCAAGGTTCGGCCGAGCTATAGATCGTGCAGCTACGCAGAAATGCCGGCGGATAGGTGGTGCAGGCGCGGGTCATCAACACCCGTTCGGCATGGCCGGTCATGTCCCGATCGGGCAGGTAACCATTCTCCTGCTCCATCAGGACCTGACCATCAGGACCGGCCAAAACCGCGCCGAACGGATGGTTGCCATGGGTTGCGGCGCGGGCTGCAACCGCAAAGGCCTGCCGCAACAATGCCAGATCGTCGGGTTCGGACATAAGCGGCGTCAGTTCTTGAATGCCTTGTCCCATACCACATAGCTATAGGCACCCACCGGCTGCTTGCTGATCACCGGGGTCGATTTGGTGGAAAGCAATTCGGAGACCGTCTGCCGATAGGCCGCCGGTTCCAGATAGCCCCAACCGCCCGTGCCGGGGATCAGCTTGGCGACCTCGCGCATCATGGTGGTTTGGTGCTGCGCCGTCAGCACGCCCGCGGTGTCATCGGCCAGCAATATCCGCACCGCCTCGGCCAGATGCGTATCGGCATAGTCCCAGCCTTGCTTCGTGGCCTTCAAAAACCGCGCAAGCTTATCCACCGTCGCCGGATCTTGCAGCGCGCTGCCCTTGACGTAGAGGCCGTCTTCCAGCGTCGCGACACCTTCCTTCTGGTATTTGAAAACAATCAGCTGCGATGGCTTCATTCCGGCTTCGATCAACTGCCAGTATTCATTATAGGTCATGGTCGAGATGCAGGCCGCCTGCTTTTGCAGCAAGGGGTCAACGTTGAAACCCTGCTTCAGCACGGTCACATCCGGATGGTCCCCATCGGTGCTGTAGCCGAGCTTCGCCATCCAGGAGAGAAACGGATATTCATTGCCCGCGAACCACACGCCCAAGGTTTTGCCTTTGAAATCCCCCGGCGTTTTAATGCCGCTATCCTTGCGGCAGGTCAGCTCCAGTCCGGAATGTTGGTATACCTGCGCGATGTTGACGATATCGACGCCCTTTTCGCGTGCCGCCAGCGCCGATGGCATCCAGTCAACCACCACATCGGCGCCGCCGCCCGCCAGAACCTGGTCCGGGTTAACATCCGGGCCACCCGGTTTGATGGTCACGTTCAAGCCATCCGCCTTATAAAATCCTTTGGCGAGTGCTACATAATATCCAGCGAATTGCGCTTGCGTCACCCATTTGAGCTGCAGCGTTAGATTATCGTCGGCGCGCGCCGGGCCGAGTCCCAGTAAAACTGCCGCAATACAGCCCAAGAGAAACCGCTTCATCAAGACAACTCCTTAAAAATCCCAGTGAGTTACAACATGCGTTTGTGAAATGATGGATGCCAGAAGGTTACCACGCGCTCCAACGAAGCGATCAAGCCAAAACTGATCGAACCCGCCAGCGCCGCAACCGCGATAGTCGCCCACACGATGTCAAGATTCATCCTTGCCGAATCGGTCGAAATACGAAACCCCATACCGCGCGTCGGCGTGCCGAAAAACTCAGCCACCACGGCGCCGATCAGCGCCAGCGTCGAGTTCAGTTTGAGCGCATTGAAAATCAACGGCATCGCGGCCGGCAGCCTGAGCTTGCGCAGAATCTGCCAATATCCTGCGCCATAAGAGCGCATCAGGTCACGCTCCATCGCGCCTGCCGCCGCCAATCCCGCCTGGTACGTGGTTGGTCTCATTTTTTATGTGGTTCTGGATGGGCTGGATGGCCCTGTCGCCCGGCATCAGGGCAAGGCGTCCGCCGTCGGCGCCTTGGCCGACATTACGGCAGACCAGATCGGCGTACCCATCG
>JAMFRY010000102.1 GCA_026225015.1 Alphaproteobacteria bacterium | reverse complement strand
GCGCAATCCTGCTGATCTCCCATGCCGTGGCGGAGCAACCGATTGCTTTCCACCCGCGCCATCGCATCACCTTAGGCATGGGCGCCAAACTCACGCTGATCGAAATGGCCACGGGGCAGGGGGTGTATTGGCACAATCCCGTCACCGACATCGCCTTGCACGAAAACGCAACGCTCCAGCATTACCGCCTGCAAAACGAAAGTCTGGAAGCGTTTCATCTGGCCACCATCCGCGCCAAGATCGCCGCCGCAGCCTCCTATGTCAGTTTCACCCTGGTGCAGGGCGCAAAACTCTCGCGCGCGGAATTTCACCCAACGCTGATGGGCGCCAATGCCACCACCCAGCTGAATGCCGCCCAGCTTCTGCGCGGCCAGCAGCATGGCGATTATACCTGCGTCGTCAAACATGACGCCCCGAATTGCGCCTCGCGCCAGGTGGTGAAATCCGTGCTGGACGATCAGGCGCGCGGCGTATTCCAGGGCCGCATCGAAGTCTCCCGCGCCGCGCAAAAAACCGATGGCTACCAGATGAACCAGGCGCTGCTGCTCTCCGACAGCGCCGAGATGGACATCAAGCCAGAGCTGGAAATTTTTGCCGATGACGTGAAATGCAGCCATGGCGCCACCATCGGCGCGCTCGATCCCGAGCAGATTTTCTACCTGCGCAGCCGCGGCATTCCCGAAGCTCAGGCCCGCGCCATACTGATCCGCGCCTTCCTGACCGAAGCGCTGGAGCCGGTGACACATGCAGCCGCGCGTGAACTGTTCGAGGCCGCCATCGAGACATGGTGGGAGCAAAAATGAGCGCCGCTTTAAAAACCGAAGTTCTGGACGTCGCCGCCATCCGCAGGGATTTTCCGATCCTGTCCGAGGAAGTGCATGGCCGCAAGCTGGTCTTTCTGGACAGTGCTGCCTCCGCCCAGAAACCGCGCGCCGTGATCGATGCCATGGTCTTCGCCATGGAACACCAATACGCCAATGTGCATCGCGGGTTGCATTGGATGTCGGAGCGAACCTCCGATGCCTATGAAGCCGTGCGCGACAAGGTGGCGGGGCTGATCAACGCCGCCGAGCGCGAGGAGATCGTATTCACCCGCAACGGCACGGAATCCATCAACCTGGTCGCCTATACCTATGGCCACACCAGCCTGCAGCCCGGCGATGCGATTGTGGTTTCCGAGATGGAGCACCACGCCAATCTGGTGCCCTGGCAGATGCTGCGCGATGCGCATGGCGTGGAGCTGCGCATCGTCAAAATTACCGATGCCGGCGAGGTGGATTTTGAATCGCTGGAGCAGCAATTTGCCGATGGCCGGGTGAAACTTCTGGCCATCACCCACATGTCGAACGTGCTCGGCACCTACACGCCCGTGGAGCGGCTGGCGAAATTCGCGCATGAGCGGGGCGCCAAAATCCTGCTGGACGGCTGCCAGGCGATCGTACACCGGCAGGTGGATGTGCAGGCCATCGACGCGGATTTCTACGTGTTCTCCGGCCATAAGCTGTACGGCCCTTCCGGCATCGGCGTGCTCTACGCCAAGCGCGAGATTCTGGACTCCATGCCGCCTTTCCTGGGCGGCGGAGACATGATCGGCTCGGTTTCCTATGAAAATTTCACCTGGGCCAAGCCGCCGCATCGTTTCGAGGCCGGCACACCCGCTATTCTGGAGACCATCGGCCTGGGCGCCGCGATCGACTATGTTCAGGCGATCGGTTTTCCGGCCATCGCTGCGCATGAACGCGCGCTCACAGACCATGCTTTGTTCACGCTCTCCGACATTCCCGGCCTTCGCATTCTGGGCCAGGCACAGGATCGCGGCGGCGTGGTATCCTTCACCATCGAGGGCGCGCATGCGCATGACATCGCCACGCTTTTAGACCGGCAGGGAATCGCCGTGCGGGCCGGGCATCATTGCGCCGAGCCGTTGATGGGCAGGCTGGGGGTCACCAGCACCGCCCGCGCGTCCTTCGCGCTCTATACCACAGCGGAAGAAATCGACGCGCTGGCCGCCGGGCTTATCCGCGTCAAACAGGTATTTGGATAATGTCTGACAACGACCAGCTCTATCATGAACTGATCATGGACCGCGCCCGCAATCCCAAACATGCCGGCCGCCTTGCAGGGTTTGATGCGCAAGGCGAGGGCGATAACCCGATGTGCGGGGACCGCATTCACGTCTATT
>JAMFRY010000101.1 GCA_026225015.1 Alphaproteobacteria bacterium | reverse complement strand
TGTGGCGTATATATCACAGTGTTGGTGAGAGCCAACATCATCCGGTCCTCCCAGACCGGATTGGGACTTCGGTCCCAACGTCTCCCAGACGTGAAGCCTCCCTGTTGACTTGACCCGTTGGCGCTTAGCCGACGGGTCCTTTTTTGCCCACGATCCGGCGACTCGCATTGGATATTGGTGCTAATGTTTTCGGTTTGAACAGGCAATAGGTCGCAGCACCGCAGCGCCAACATTCCGGGCTTCTGGCCTTACAAATATAGCGACCGTGTAAAATAAGCCACAGATGCGCCGGCTTCAGCATCTCCTTGGGCACGCGCTTCAAGAGCGCCTCCTCAACCGCGCGTGGAGTCGTCCCGGGGGCGATCCCGGTCCGGTTGCCGAGCCGGAAGATATGCGTATCCACCGCCATCGTGGCCTGGCCGAAAATCTCGTTCAGCACCACATTCGCGGTTTTTCGTCCCACCCCCGGCAACGCCTCCAGCGCCGCGCGATCGCCGGGAACCTCCCCGCCATGAATTTCGAGCAACTGCCGGGACAAGGCCGCGACATTCCTGGCCTTGGTCTGCCACAGCCCGATCGAGCGGATTTTTGCGCCGATCCCGGCCTCGCCCAACGCCGCCATTGAAGCCGGATCGGGCGCGGCCCCAAACAGGGCTTTCGTCACCTTGTTCACGCCCACATCGGTGGCCTGCGCCGAGAGCACCACCGCGACCAGCAGCTGATAAGGGCTGCCATGGTCCAGCTCCGTCTTCGGTTCGAGATTGCCGCCGGAAATCGCGACGAGGAACGGGCCGATATCTGCCCGCTTCATCAACTTTGGCGCCTTGGTTTTTGTCAACGGACGTAAATCCACGGGGTTTTTCTCTTGCCGATCGCGCAATTGGCGCGATCTATGTCGCATGGATGCCAAAACCGCCACCCCGGAGCAGCGCCATTCGAGCGCCGAAACCCCGTTTTTTCAGGCCATCGTCAGGCCGCATCGCAGCCTGTCACGCAAAGGCGTGATCATCGTCAACTGCTTCATGCTGCTGGGTTCGCTCACCGTCACTAGCCTGATGGTCACCTTGAGCGCCTGGCCGGTGATCGGCTTCAATGGCGCGGACATCATTCTCGCCATTTTCCTCATCTCGCTGCACATGCGCTCGGCCCGTGCGGTCGAGATCATTAGCCTGCACAACGATACGCTGGAAATCACCCGCACCGATTTTCGCGGCCGGCAGGAGCAAATCTCCCTCGCCCCGTATTGGCTCAACATCGTCCTGCAAGAGCGCAGCGGCACCGTGCCGAAACTGCTTCTGGCAAGCCGCGGCGCCAGCACCGAAATCGCCCGCCAGCTCGGCGAGGCGCAAAAGCGTGACCTTGCCGCAGCCTTAACCAATGCTTTGCATCGCTGGCGCAACCCACGTTTCGATAATCCGCAACTGCGCGACGAGCTTGGCTGACCACCCAAAGCGGTTTGCCGTTGAGGTGGGGTCAGGTATAGACGAGGAATGGACCTTAAAGACCACATTCAGGCGATCCCCGATTTTCCGAAGCCGGGTATCCTGTTCTACGACATCTCCACCTTGCTGCGCCACGCCGATGCCTGGCAGGTCGCGGTGGGACGCCTGGCGAACATGGTCCGCGCCTATCACCCGACCGTCCTGGCCGGTGTCGAGAGCCGGGGGTTTCTGCTGGCGGCGCCGCTTGCGCTGAAACTGGGTTGCGGTTTCGTGATGCTGCGCAAGCGCGGCAAATTGCCCGGCCCCACGGTCGGGTTGGATTATGCGCTGGAATACGGCACCGACAGAATCGAGATTCAGGCCAACGCCGTCGAACCCGGCGCCCGCGTGGTCGTGGTCGATGACCTGCTGGCAACCGGCGGCACCATGGCGGCCGGCATCAAGCTGCTGCAGAATGTCGGCGCCGAGGTGGTTGCGGCCGTCGCCTTGATGGAGCTGGTCTTTCTGATGGGCAGGGAGCGGCTGAGCGTGCCGTTCGAAGCCTTGATCCGGTACGATGACTAACCGCGATGCCAATCTATAAATGTGCGGCCAATAAAATTGCGGCTTGAATAAAGCAGAACGGGAATGACGCGTTGAGAAAGCGCCGGCAGATACTTGCCCTGATGGCCGCGGTTGCGCTGCAACCGGCTGCATCGCTGCTTCTGTCCCGCCGCGCGCGGGCCGGCGCGGCTGTTTCATTGCTGGCTGCGGGGCCGAACGGCGATCCGATCAGCCGCTGGGCGAATGCCTGCGCCCTGGCCTTGGGACCGGGCTTTCCAGGCAACCCGACCCTGCAAACGCAAGCGACCGGCGGGCTGGATGGGGTAACCGGCGCCAATCATTTTGACGCGCTGGTGGCCGATGACGGCTCAACCGCGGCCATCTTCCCCGGCGCCACACTCATCGCCTGGCTCACCGGCGACAGCCGCGTGCATTTCGACCCAACCCGCTGGGTACCGGTCATGGCGGCGACCAATTCGGGCGTCCTGGTCGTCCGGCTTCCACCGGGCACGGCGCCGACCCCGCGCAACATCGCCGTCGGCGGGTCGCTGAAACTGGCGGTGGACCAGCCGCAAAGCAACGACCTCGCGGCCCTGCTGGCGCTCGCCCGGATCGGCGTGCCAACTTCCCCGATCTTCGGGGTGCGCAGCACGGATGCAAAGGCCAGAGCCTTCCTGGCCGGCGAGGCGGATGCGGTTTTTCTCTGCGGCGAAGGCGTGCCGGAGGATATCGCGCCGCTGGCGGCAAATGGCGGCGTGCCGGTTTTCTCGCTCGGCCGCGTGGGCGATGACGGCCGGCTGACCCCCGACCCGCTATTCCCAGCGCTGCCGGAGGCGATGCGCTTCGGCGCGGTCAGCGAAAATGCCCCCTTTGCCGCCGCCTACGCGGCCGCTTCCGCCGCCGCCCGGCTGGATTTCCTGGTCACCCTGCCGCATCTGACCGACGCCAACGCCGTTGCCCTCTGGCAGCAGGCGGCGAATGCCGCGATCGCAACCGCCGCACTGGATTCGGCGGCCGATGCAAGCTCGGTAAACCTGCGCAGCGCCCCCGGCACGGCGGCAGAACTGAACAACCTGGCGCTCTCGCCCGGCGACCAGACGGCGCTGCTGAATTTCCTGCAAAGCCGTTTCGGTTGGCGCGCGAGCTAGAAAGCAGTTCTTTTTTTGAAAGAAAATTTATCCGTAGGGCGGGCAACGCCCGCCTTCTTTGCGCTACGAAAATGGCGGGCGCTCCCTCCGGAGCCTTTCCAAAAAAGCTTCGCTTTGTTGGAACCTTTGACTCCTTCGCCCGCCCTGCGATCTGAAACCGTTGGCTAAACCATCCTCTCAATTTGTCTGCTCGGCCTGCGGCAGCATCTCCGCCAAATGGGCCGGGCGCTGCGAGGCTTGTGGTGAATGGAATACGCTGGAGCAGGAAATCGCCCGCCCGGCCCTGCCAGGCGGAATGAAACCCGCGAAAGCCAACGGGCGGAGCAAAATCGAATTTTTCGGCCTGTCCGGTAGCTCACCGCCGCCGCCGCGCATCCCCACCACCATCGCCGAGTTCGACCGCGTGCTCGGCGGCGGCCTGGTCCCGGCCTCGGTGGTGCTGGTCGGCGGCGATCCAGGCATCGGCAAATCCACCCTACTGCTGCAAGCCAGCGCCGCCTTGGGCCAGGCCGGCAAGCGCGTGCTCTATATCTCCGGCGAAGAATCGATTGACCAGATTCGCATGCGCGGCGCCCGGCTCGGCCTCAGCAGCGCACCCATGGAACTGGCCGCCGCCACCCAGCTCGGCGAAATCCTGCCAAGCTTCCAAAAATTCCCGGATGCCGCGCTGGTGGTGATCGATTCCATCCAAACCATGTGGACCGACGGCGTCGAATCCGCACCCGGCTCGGTCTCGCAGGTCAGGGCCGCGGCCTTCGAGCTGATCCGCGCCGCCAAAACCCAGGGTTTCGCGCTGATGCTTGTTGGCCACGTCACCAAGGAAGGCGCGCTCGCCGGGCCGCGCGTGCTGGAGCACATGGTTGATGTGGTGCTGCATTTCGAAGGCGATCGCGGCCACCAGTTCCGCATCCTGCGCGGCGCAAAAAACCGCTTCGGCGCCACCGACGAGATCGGCGTATTCGAGATGACCGGCGCCGGCCTTGCCGAGGTCGCCAACCCGTCGGCTTTGTTTCTCGCCGAACGGCGCGGCAATGTCTCGGGCAGCGCGGTGTTTGCCGGGTTGGAAGGCTCCCGGCCGGTGCTGGTGGAAATCCAGGCTCTGCTGGCGCCCAATCCCGGCGGTTCGCCCAGGCGCTCCGTCATCGGCTGGGATTCCGGCCGGCTGGCCATGCTGCTGGCCGTATTGGAAACCCGCTGCGGCCTGAAACTGGCCATGAACGACGTTTATCTGAACGTCGCCGGCGGCCTGCGTGTGAGCGAGCCGGCCGCCGATATGGCGGTGGCCGCGGCGCTGATTTCCGCCTTGCAGGACATCCCCACCGACCCATCTATGGTGTTCTTCGGCGAAATCGGGCTTTCGGGCGAGTTGCGGCAGGTGGCGCAGGCGGAATTACGGTTGAAGGAGGCGGCCAAACTCGGCTTCGCGAAAGCCGCCCTACCCAAGCGCGTTGCCGGGGGGGCGGCCAAACTCTCGGTGCCCCTAGCCTTGGCGCTTGAGGAAATCGGCCACCTCACCGATCTTGTGGCGGTCGCCGCTGGCGGGGTAAAGCAACCCGGCCGCAGCCCGCGTGGATCCGGCAGTTAAACGCGGGATTGGAAAATTCTACTATGGCGGTGACTTCGTGACTTGGGTGGATGGCGCGGCAATCGGTATTGTCGTGATTTCCGCTTTGTTTTCCCTGGTCCGCGGCTTTGTGCGCGAGGTTCTGGGCATCGGCGCCTGGCTCGGCGCGGCGCTGGCGGCCCTGAGCGGCTATCATTACGTGCTGCCCTATGTGGGGAGCGTGGTGTCGGCCAAAAATTTCGTGGTGCCGGTCTCCGCCGGTATCGTTTTCATCGTGATACTGATTTTGCTCAGCATCATCAGCGCCTGGATCGGCGGCGTCATCCGCGAATCCGCGCTCTCCAGCCTGGATCGTTCGCTGGGGCTGGTGTTCGGTGTGATCCGTGGCGCGGTGATCATCTGCCTCGCCTATATTGCGCTGTCGATCTTCCTGGTGCCCTCGGAATGGCCTTCCCCCGTGACCAATGCGAGGTTTCTGCCCTATGAGCATGAAGGCGCCGTAACCCTCGCCTCCCTCCTGCCCCCGCAATACCAGCCCAAAGTGGCCCCGCTGCCCCCATCTGGCCCGCCCAGCGCGAACACGTTGATGCAGGAACCAGTCTCCGGCAGCGCCCTGCAACCAAACGCGCCGTAACACCCCATCACTCCCCTGCCACCCTCTCCAAAAAATGAACCCCTGCCTTTTTCTCAACCCCGTTATCGCTCGACATTAAGCTGTCATAGTCCTACTTGACCTCACACAGCGCAAACGGAAACCGATATCTTGATGGATGATGACAAGCCCCATGAGGAATGTGGTGTCTTCGGGGTCTGGAACGTCACGGATGCCGCCGCGATCACCGCTCTGGGGCTGCACGCTCTGCAGCATCGCGGCCAGGAGGCCACCGGCATCGTCACCCATGACGGCGTGCGGTTTCATTCCCATAAGGGCCTCGGCCTGGTCGGCGATAATTACGGCGACGCCAAGGTCATGGCCGGGCTGCCCGGATCGCGCGCCATCGGCCATAACCGCTTCGACACCACCGGCGAGACGGTGCTGCGAAATGTGCAGCCGCTCTTTGCGGAATTC
>JAMFRY010000100.1 GCA_026225015.1 Alphaproteobacteria bacterium | reverse complement strand
CACCAACGCGCGGTCGGCGACGCTCTCACAGTTCAGCCGCACCATTTCGGAGACCATATCCAAAGGCGGCGCGGCGCCCAGCTTTGTCACCAGCGCCGAGAGGTGGCGCGGATCATGGGTGATATCGGCATCGGCAAAGAGCAGCACCGGCGCGGTACTGGCCGCGACCCCTTGGGAGAGCGCCCATAATTTGCCGGCCCAGCCGGCGGGTTTTGGGGCGCCGGTAAGAATCCGCAAATTCGCCGACTCCCCCGCCAGCGCGGCGGTGCCGTCGGTGGAATTGTCGTCCACCAGAAACACCCGGAACTTGCCCGGATAGTCTTGGGCCAGTAGCGAGGCGATCACCGGTGCGATGGTCCCCGCCTCGTCGCGGGCCGGGACGATGATATCCACATCCGGACATTCCAGGGGAAGTGCGGCCGGCAATTCCGGTTCGGATTGCCAGAACTTTCCGTGCAGGAAGTACAGATAGAGCCAGATCAGCAGGGCCAGAAAAACGATCATCCGATCAGCCCTTCGGCCGCGAAATATGCCAGCGCGCCGGCGATTGCCTGTTCTGCCGGGCGCGGCGCGTAGCCCAGCTCGTGCATTGCCTTGGCAGAGTGGAAGAACATTTTTTTATGCGCCATTTTGAGGATTTCGGTGGTCATTAGCGGGGTTTTGCCGGTGATGGCGGCGATCCGCTCCATCAGCCAGGCCAGTGGCACCAGTGGCGCAATCGGCAGCCGCAGCGCAGGCGGCCGGCGCTTTGCCTGGGTGGCGATCATCGCGAAAAACTCCCCCAGCATCAAATTATCCCCGCCCAGAATATAGGCCTCGCCGGTGCGGCCCCGCTGCATCGCCAGCAGATGACCCTCCGCTACGTCATCCACATGCACGATATTCAGGCCGGTATCCACAAAGGCCGGCATTTTGCCTCTTGCAGCATCCAGCACCATCTGGCCGGTCGGCGTCGGCTTCACGTCGCCCGGCCCGACCGGCGTGGACGGGTTCACGATCACGATATCCTGCACCTGCGCCAGCGCCCGCACTGCCTGCTCGGCATCGTATTTCGAGCGTTTATAGGCGCCGATGAGATGCGACGGCACAACCGGCGTTGCCTCATCCGCCGGGCTGCCATCCGGCGTCAGCCCAAGTGCGGCAACCGAGCTGGTATAGACCGAGCGCTCTACGCCGGCGGCGGCGGCGGCCTTCAGTAGCGCCAGCGTGCCGTCGATGTTCACCTGGCGCATCGCTGCGGCGTCTGGGACCCAAAGCCGGTAATCCGCCGCCACGTGAAACAGGTAGCGGCAACCGGAAACCGCTGCGGGCAGCGACTCCGGCGCCGCGAGATCGCCCTCCACCAGCTCCGCATCCAGGCCCTGCAGATTGCGCCGATTGCTGCCTTTGCGCACCAGCAGGCGCAATCTGGCCCCGTTTCGGGTAAGATTGCGGGCCACGGCGGCGCCCACAAAGCCGGTGGCGCCGGTGACCAGGGTAATATCAGAACGTGACAGCATGACGTTGCGGCATATATGGCATGAGGATGCGCTGGTGTAGAACGCATTGCCAGTGAGGACGCAACAGCAGGAAGAACGGGACAAGCAGTGAACGACAAAAGCAGCATCGCCGCCGCCGATTTCAACATGCGGCATTGGGATTACGAGATTCCGGGGTCGATCAAATACGGCGATTCCACCCATTTCGCCATGCTCACCCGGATCCTGCTGGACACATACAACCCCTACAAACCCGCCGTGCTGGACTGGCCGAAGCTGGAGCCGGAAACGCTTGCCCGAGTTACCTGCCTGCCAATCTGGGATATTGCGGTGCAAACGGAGATCAAAGCATCCATGCGAATCGAGGCCTTCGCCAAGACCGTGCGCGACCCGGACTTGGCGAAAGCTTTGCTGCACATGGCTGCCGAGGAGCGGCGGCATCGGGATGTGCTCTCCCGCCTGGTCGCCGCCTACGACATCCCGATGCAGCCGGACGGGGAATATAAGCTCCCGAAAGACGCGGAATGGGCCTTCATGGTCACCGGCTATTCCGAATGTATCGACAGCTTCTTCGCCTACGGCCTGTTCGAAATGGCCAATCGCTCCGGGTTTTTCCCGCCATCCCTGGTCGAGACCTTCGAGCCGGTGGTGCAGGAGGAGGGCCGGCATATCCTGTTCTTCATGAACTGGATCGCATGGCACAAGGCCACAATGCCGCTTTGGCGCCGGCCATATTTTGCGTTGAAAACTGCCGCGGTCTGGGGTTTTCTCCTCTGGGAGCGTATTGGAATCGCCCGTGGGGTGGATGGGTTGGACGGGGCGGATGCCAATTTCACCATCAATGGCTCAAAGGCCCTGAGCGATGAGATGGACGTGGCGGCGTTGATGGATATCTGCCTGGAAGAGGATAAGCGGCGCATGGCTGGGTATGATGCACGGCTGAAACGCCCGACCACCATGCCGAGGCTCGTCCGGCTTGCCCGCTTGTTCATTTCCCGCAAGAAGAAGCCTGGGCCGGCCGCGCCAAAGCCCGCGTGAATTTGAACAGCAGGATTCTGCCGGCCGCCCTGGCGCTTGCCGGCCTCGCGGTTATTACCGGCCTTGTCATCTATTTCGGGGTGGGCGACGTCACCCATGCGCTGGCCTCCGTTCGGGTGCAGAATTTTGCGCTCTATATCGCCTCACAGCTCGGCATCACCTTGGGGCTTGGCCTGTGCTGGCGCATGTTGCTGCGCAGCCGGGCCCGCGGCAATTTCTGGCTCTGCGTCTGGGGCCGGCTGGTGCGCGATGCGACCGGCGAATTTCTGCCCTTCAGCCAGGTTGGTGGCTATGTGCTGGGGGCGCGGGTGATAACGCTGCACGGGGTGAATGCCGCCGACGCCGCGGCCTCCACCCTCGGCGATATCACCACGGAATTTCTGGCCGAGCTGATATTCATCGGTATCGGGCTTTCGATCATGGCGCATTTGGCGCCGCATAGCGAATTGCTGGTGCCGGTTGCAATCGGGCTGTGCGTTGCCGTGGTCATGGGCTTCGGCCTGGTGCTGGCGCAGCGCGGCGGGGGCAAGATTTTCCGCGGCCTCGCCATGCGGATCGCAGGAACTGCCGCCACCGGCGCTGCGCAGCAGATGGATCGCCTGCAGGCGGCGCTGGACGAGGTTTACCGACGGCGCAGCCATCTTGCCTGGGCCATCTTCTTTCATCTGATCTGTTGGTTTGGCACTGCAACCGCCTCTTTTGTTGGCTTTCATGCGCTGGGGGTGCCGCTTTCCTTCACCTCCGCCATCGCCATCGAGGCCATGCTGCATGCCATCATGGCCTTGGCGTTTTTCGTCCCCGGCCGGGTTGGTATCCAGGAAGCCTCCTACACGCTGCTCGGGGCCATGTTCGGTATTCCGCCGGAGATCGCGCTTTCGCTCTCGCTGTTGCGGCGGGCCAGGGATTTCGTCATCGCGGTGCCGGTGCTGTTATTATGGCAGGGCGTCGAGGCGCGGCATTTGCGGCTAAGCTGAAGCCTTCCTTGCGCCAAAGCTTCCCAATCCACATTTATTTGCCGCAAACGCGCCGTGAGGAGGGCGAAGGATATGTCGATACTTGGCTGGATCGTGCTCGGACTGATTGCCGGCTACATTGCCAGCAATATCGTGGATAGTGGCGGCAGGGGTCCGCTTGTGGATATCGTGCTGGGGATCGTCGGCGCCCTGGTCGGCGGCGAGATTTTCAGCGCGCTCGGCGCCTTGCCCGTTACCGGATTCAATCTCTGGAGCCTGTTCGTGGCGGTGGTCGGCGCGGTGGTTATTCTGGTCATCTACCACGCTATTACGGGAAGGCGGCGGATCTAGTACCCTGCGTCATTCGTGACGCAGGGTACTGCGCGCGGGCGGAGGGGCCGAAGGTTCCGCCGGCGCGCAGTGTCGGTGGAATGGCCCCGGAGGGTGGTGGGCTGCGCGCGCAAAATATGACTCTAGTGGGACACGGCATTTTCAATGCCGTGTCCCACTAGGTTTTTGCGCCGCAGTTGACGGGTGCTTTTTCGGCCGTCACATCTCCCGGCATGAAAATAGCCGCGATTCTTGTCGCCGCAGGCCTGGGCACACGCTTCGGCGGCACGATTCCGAAACAGCTCGTGCTGCTGCATGGCAGGCCGGTTCTGCGTCATGCCGCCGAGGCGCTGATTCCCCATATCGACGTGCTGCAGCCGGTCGGAGATTCCGGGCTGATCGGTCCCGCGCTTGCTGGAGTTGCCCATTTGCCGATCGTTCCCGGTGGCGTGGAGCGGCAGGACTCGGTGCGTGCCGGGCTGATCGCGCTGGAGCTTTTCGCGCCCGACATCGTCCTGGTGCATGACGCGGCGCGGCCGGTTATTCCGCCCGGCACGGTCGAGGCGGTGCTGGAAGCGCTGACCCGCCATCCCGGCGCGATTCCCGCACTGCCCGTCTCCGATACGCTGAAGCGCGGGGTGGACGGGGTTATTCGGGATACCCTCCCGCGGGAGGGGCTGTTCCGTGCCCAGACCCCGCAGGGTTTCCATTATGCCACTTTGCTGCGGCTACATCTTGAAGCCGCCGGGCGCGCCGCGACGGACGATGCCGCCTTGCTGGAAGCCGCCGGGCTGTCGGTTGCGCTGGTCCCGGGCTCGGAGCAAAACATCAAATTGACGCTGCCGGCCGATCTGGCGCGATTGGCCCATCTGCTTGGAGCACGCATGACCCCCCGAATCGGCACCGGTTTCGACGTGCATGCCATGGCGGAGGGGCGCAAGATGATCATCTGCGGCGTCGAATTGCCGTTTGAGAAGGGGTTAGCCGGACATTCCGATGCCGATGTCGGCATCCATGCGCTGTGCGACGCCATTTACGGTGCGCTGGCGGAGGGCGATATCGGCCGGCATTTCCCGCCGAGCGAAAATACCTGGAAAGACGCCGACAGCGCCCGCTTCCTCATCCATGCCGCCGGCCGCATCAAAGCCCGCGGCGGCGTGCTGGCAAATGCAGACATCACGCTGATCTGCGAGCGCCCGAAAATCACCCCGCACGCCCCGGCGATGCAGGCCAGGCTGGCGGAATTGCTGGATGTCAAGGTCGAGCAAATTTCGGTGAAGGCGACGACGACCGAGCGCCTTGGATTTATCGGTCGTGGCGAAGGTATCGCCGCGCAGGCCTCGGTCGTGGTTCTATTGCCCGCCTGAATATGGCATTGGTTCGGGCCGTGAGAATCTGGCAATTTTAGGGCCCGATCATGGCAATCGCTGTATTACGTATGCGTTACAGCATTGCTGCACTGCAAAATAACGCTTGCACATCCGGGAGCATCCGACGTATATGATGCACTGCAGCATGAGTTTTCTCTGCTGCTTTCTTGGACGTTTCCTCCCTAAACTTGGCGGCGCTTCGGCGCCGCCCTTTTCTCTTAGGACGCATAAGGCGGAATTTTCAAGAAGATAAGTTCAATTTTTATTGATATTTACTAGGCTTAATCTGTTTATGCGGATTGCCCATGCAAACCGGCCCGAATGGGCATGCCGCCGCTCAAGCTGCTCGCTGCTTTCTCGTCGTGCCAGCCGCCATCGCCAGCAACGCCCCATCCACCGAGCGCCTGACTTCTATCGCTCCCGCGATGCCGGCGGGGAGTGCGAATTCGAATCCCTGATAGCCGTCGCCATAGCCGGCGTCCGCCACGTCCTGGCGGTAAAGATTGGCTAGCACCCGGCCGATTCGCCGCCCCCTGCTTAAGATATCGAGGCTCACCGGGGTTTGCCGCGCGGCTTCGTCCTGCGCCCAGCCGAAACAGATTTCTGGCCCCGCCTGGTCGATATAGCCACGGAGGGGGCCGGTTCGCAGGATTTCCTTTAATCCGGCCCTGGCGCGCAGCCGGCGCTGGATGGCGTAGAGCGGGAACCCGCTATCCAGCCGGGGTTGGCACATTACCTGCGGCCCAATATGACCGGGGTAGAGCCGGGCATATTCCGCGGCATTTTGAAACTGCGCGCGGAAGTCTTCGCCAATGAAACTCTCCGCCGGGCACATCTCGGCGAGCAGGATTTCGTGATCTTCCAGCTCGACATGGAAATACGCCACCTCCTCCACCGAGTCCTCCTGCACCACCGAAACGCCGTTCACCAGCCGCTTGGCATGCACCAGCACGTCATCGATCGAAATCGCGTGGCCTGGTGAGACCCGCAAATCGCGCGCCGGCACGCCGTCGGCAATGGCGCCGGCCTTGATTCGAATGGGAAGGATTGCCGCGTTGCCGCGGATAAACCGTCCATCATAGAAGCGGCTGCCGATCCATTTCACCGGCCGCGCCCCGCCATGGAGCGTACGAACCAGCTGGCCGATTTTCAGCGACTCCACCGTAACCTCGCCGCAAGGCGTGGCGATGTGGGTGCCCCTGGCAAAGCAGGTAACATTAGCGATCGTGGTCTGATTTGCCGATTCCGTTACCAGGAAGCTGCTGGTCGAGAAATTCCCGGCAATATCCAGCGTGACCGTGTTGCCGCCACCGCTCAGCTCCAACCCGGTGTTTTTTATATAAAGGTCGGAACTGGCGCTGAAACCGTCCAGCACGATCGTATCGCCCTCGGCAAAGCCCAGGATCGAGACGGTGTCCACGGAGGTGAGCCCGGATTCGTTGCCCTCGATCGACCATTGCGGCCCGGCGGCGAAGCTGATCTCCTTGAACCCGGCGATCTGCGATCCGATACCACCCAGGCTGCCGAGCCCCGCCCCCGCCAGTTTGAGCAGACCCTTGCCGTTCTCATCCACCACCTTGCCGATGAACACCGCGCCCGGATCCACCGTCAGGGTGATGAACGATCCGGCAATGGCATCCAGACCGCCGGAAATCGTCCCGCCATTGCTCACATTGGCGCGTGAAACCTTCATTCCATAACTCGGGCCGGCGATCAGCCCGTAATTCGTGACGTTTGCCCCGTAGTCCCCAACGCCATAGGTTGCGCCGGTTATGACACCGAAATTCGCCAGGCTGCCGCTGGTGATAGAGCCCCCTGCCGTGGCGCCGTAGACGGTTCCGTAATTCGTGAGCGACCCGCCAAACTCTTGTATGCCGAAGCTGGCCGCGTTGATGGCGCCGGATTTGAGATTATTCATCACCCCGCTTGCCAGCTTCACGCCGATATCGGCACTCACGATGCTGCCGGAATTCGTCAGCGACGCCTTATAGACAGCCACTCCGATATTCTGGCCGTAGATATAGCCGGAATTGGTCAGGCTGCCCCGAATGCCCAGAGTCACCCCGATCTCGCCACCGATGATACTGCCGGAGTTGATCAGGCTTGCCCCGCCGAGCATGTTCGCCAGTCCGGATAATTCGGCCCCATAGGCCGAACCGTAGATCGCAGTTGAATTACGCGCAGCCCCGCCGATACCGACGCACAGCCCGATCAGTCCGCTGACAGCGCCGTCATTTGTAAAGCTGCCGCTCGCGTACACGCCGTAAACGCCGCCGGAAATGCTGCCGTAATTGATCAGGCTGCCGGCCAGCGTGGCGCTGCTGCCGGCAAGGTCGTTCACCGCCGCGCCGATTCCGAGGTTGCTGGAAATGCTGCCGAAATTCAGCGCTTCGCCGCCTGCGATAGTGACGCCGATTTCGCTGCCTTGGACGGCGCCATGATTGCTCAGTGTTCCATCGCCCGAATAGATACCGGCCTGTCCCACGATGGTGCCGGAATTTGTAATCGTCGATAGCTGCAGATCGATCCCGGCAACGGAACCGTAAATATAGCCGGAATTCGTGACATTGGCGTCCACGCCCGAGATGCCTCTATGGCCAGTCAGCGTCCCGCTATTGATGATCAGGGCCTCGCCGCTGTTGAAATTAAATACGTCAATCGCGGTGTTGGTTCCCCCGATAAACCCCTGATTGACGATGGCCGCGGCGGATTTTTTCAGAAAGACGCCGTTGCTGCCGATCACCGTTCCGCTATTGACGACGGTTCCTTGGACGAAATCGACGATATCTATGCCATAACCCGGCGCAACGATCTTTCCCGTCGATGCGATGCTGAGGGGGGTTAAATAGTTGCCCTGCCCCAGCGTTATGCCAAGGGTGACGGTTGAGGATACGGAGCTTCCAGGCATGGCGGCATTCCAAAATCGAGACAGATAGAACCTATTTCGAACCGATCTTCGGAGATTTAATATATTAACACAACCTTTATTTTCGGCAGGCTGCAACCTAAGGTTATGATTTGGGTGCGCCGTTTTGCCCCGCCGCGGCAATAACCCCGGCGCTTTCCCCCGAAATTCCGGCCCCCTCGCGCCAGCCGCCGCCCAGCGCCTGGATCAAATTGACGCTGGCCTGCAACCGCCTTGTGGCAAGACTCAATGCGCTCTGCTGCGCTTGCAATTGCGCCGTTTGCGCCGTCACCACGTCCAGATAGGTCACGGCGCCGTCCTGGTAGAGTGTCACCGACAAATTCGTGGTTTGCGCCGCCGCCTGTACGGCTGCGTCCTCCTGCGCCGCTGCTTGCGCCAGCTCGTTGCTTAAAGTCAGATTATCCTCCACCTGCTGAAACGCGGCGAGGACCACCGATTTGTAGTTCGAGCTCGCCGCGTTGAATTGGTCGATCGCAAGCCGATCCGCCGCCCGCCGCTCGCCGCCATCGAACAGGGTCAGCGCCAGGCTGGGGCCGAGCGACCATAAGGTGTTGGAGGCGTCGAACAGGTTGATGCCGGCGCCGTTACTCTCCCAACCGCCGCTGGCATCCAGCTCGATGCTGGGGAAAAACGCCGCGCGCGCCACGCCGATCTGCGCATTGGCCACCGCCGCCTGGCGTTCCGCCTCGGCAATATCGGGCCGACGCTGCAGCAGAAAGGAAGGCGCTGCAACCGGAACAAGTGGCGGCGCCGGCAATGACGGTTCTGCGGCCAGGGTGAAGGACGAAGCCGGCACGCCGATCAGGCT